>JAUXIR010000108.1 GCA_030620915.1 Geopsychrobacter sp.
CCGTGGTCACCGGCATAACGCAGCGCGACCTCTTCGAGCATCGCCTTACCCTTGTTGAATTCCTCTTCTGCCATCTTCAAGCTCCTACAGCTAACAATAATCAATAGGCTAAAAAATCAGCGGTCACCGCTCATCACACTCAGTTCCGACGTGCCGTCCACCAAAAACACAAAAAGCCGCCTCTTCAGCTGTTCGCTGATCAAGACGGCTTATATTTGGCAACACCATTGTGGCACGGCACCCCTCCGCTACACATCATATTTTCATTAGTAAATCCGCATATGATATTGAGTATTCAGGGTACAGCTGTCAAGCATCATGCCCGGAAAAGTTCTCATAAAATCATCTCCTTGGCCAGATAAGCTAACGGGACAATCCCTTGTAATGCCTCACCATCGCCACCAGATCCGAGCAGTCCCCACCAAGATCATCAAAGGCATAAGGGTTCAGGAATTGGCGTGACCAGAGCAGATTGCGATCAACGTCGCTCACCTCTGCCGCTTCACAAACCCGCTGCCAATTTTCACCGATGCACAGAATCTGCTGTTCAACAATCTGGCGAGCCGCATCCCGTGAGAGCAGAAAGTTATGTGCAGCATCAAGACAAACAGAGATACGGCTCATGCGGTTTTCGCCCGAAATCAGCATGGCCTGGGAGGCTTCGTTACCGGCTCGGCCTTGCGGGCAGATGTCGTAGGCCGGGGTCAGGGTCAGCATTTCGCCATCCCAGAAGGCGGCGTGGTTACGCGCATGATCATCGGTGTTGCCGACCAGAATGTTAAAGGTTATGCGACTGAAGAGTTCTTTGAGGGTTTGCGAGGCGTTGCGGAACTGGCGCCGCACAATTTCGGCAAGTTCTTCATAGCTGGCATAGCGGGCCATCATTTCATCCAGGCCGAAAAGCGTGAGGGCAGACACCATGCTTTTACGCTGCCACTTATCGGCGGACAGGACGCGATCAAAGCGTTCGATGAGCAGGATATCCTTTTGCGCGGCCCTCTTCAGAGAGACGGGCGCGACATTGAGGCCGGCCAGTTCGGCCAGGCGCATGGCAATAAACTCTGCCTTGACGATGCTGTAGATATCGCTGGAGGTCGAAAACTTGGCAATGTACTTCTTGTGATCGCTGTCGATCAGGGCCTTGGGCCGCGCGCCGCCGATAGAGCTACCATGATGCAGGGCCTGATCCAGTTCCGGCGTCAGCGGGACGCCTTTCTCTACACGCTCTGCAGACTCGATCAGTTCATCCAGGCTGGCTCTGACCGGGGCTCGTGGCTCATAGTCCTTTGCCGAGAGCTGGAAGTCCAAGGCACCGATGCGGTCGGAACCCGACTCGAGAAAGTAAGTAAGCTCATCGAGCTGTACGTCATTTATGCCAGTAGCCTTAAGTCCATATTTCTTATTGATGATAACCCGGCGACCCCAGGCATCGGGAGCAGCATCGCGAATACATCCGGGCATATTCAGCCCGGGCAAGAGCGGCAAGGCTCCAGACTGAAGCGGCAGTTCGGCCGCGTAAATGGAGAGCGCATTCGCTCTCTCCAGGTAGCTTTTGCCGTAATTGAAAACAAGCGTATCGCTCTCAACCGTCAGCTTCCCGGCGACGACCGGCTCTGATTGACCCGGCAGCCAGATCCAGACAAAGGCTTCGGTGTATTTAGTTGGCCTAGAAGTCATCATCGATCACCTTGGTCGGCTTTCTTACATACCTGGGGAGCAGGGCGATCTTGCTGTCGACTCTGTCGATTTGCGTCGACAGGCTGGTGTTTTCCGCATCAAAAAGCTTAACGCCGACAAGTGTGGCCACCTCGAAGACAAGGCCGATCTCGCAGGAGAGATCTCCAGATTCGATTTTACGCAGGGTGTTTCTGGTGATCCCGGCCCGATCGGCCAGATCGCTCGCAGTTAGTTTTCGCTTTTGACGTCCGAGCTTAATTGATTTTCCGAGCAAGACTGCTGCTTCTCTGGCGATCCGCGAATATGCCCTTTTGGAGACAGCCTTCATAACGAGTCCTCTTGGTCACTACGATAATCATATAATAGCAATATGGTCACTACGATAACCAAAATACTTCTTTCGCAGCACGATGTCAACTAAGGCAGATAGTGTGGGAAGGTGGATGGGGGCAGAGGACATATCACTCCTGAATTTGGCGGGAAAATCTTAAAACTGTAATTAATTGTATGAAAGTTACGCAGGGGCCTGATCTCAACATTCAACAAAAACACAAATAACCGCTTCATCAGCGATTCGCCGATCATGTCCGTTTCAAACTTTTCGTAAAGCAAGCGTTGCATTGGCCGAAAAAATAAGCAGGGCCCCACACCAGCCGGAGATTGCTAGCGCCGGGTCAGCGACCAGTAGCGGGCCGAGCAGGGCCGCCAGCAATATTCTGCTCGAAGAAATTATCGAGCCCTCCACGGCGGAGACATACAAAAAACCGTAGGTGAGCAGATACTGGCCGAGCACGCCCGCAACCGAACAACTCAGCAGGTAAAAAAGCTCCTCCAGGTTCGGCATAAATATCGCGTCATGGAAAAATATCAGCATCAAAATCGTGCCCAGACCAAACATATAAAAAAGAATGGTCTGCGAGTCGTGGTAGCGCCTGCTGATATTCAGGTAGATGATCGCCGCCGCCGCGGTGACACCGGAACAGAGGCCCCACAGATTAGCCAGGCTTGGTTCAATCTCCCCCGGCGAAAGAATCAGCCAGATGCCGACAAAGGCCACAGCAACCATGATCATCGACAACAGGTCGCGTTGTCCCCGCAGAAAAAACCAGCAGAAGAGAGCGACAAACAGCGGATAGGTCATATTGAGGATATTGGCTTCAGCCAGCGAGCCCATCTCCACCGCCTTATAAAAACAGAACACGGCAAAGGTATTGGCCAGGGTTCGACCGATAAGATAGTGGTATTTTTTCGGCTGCAAGCGCTTTTTTTGCAGGATCGTGGTCAGGGAGACAACGCCGAAACCGAGCAGAAATCGGGCAAAAACAAAATAGGCAGAGCCGATCGTCACATGGGGCGCAGCCCAGCGAATGGTGAGTGTGGCCAGGTAGAAAAAGAAAGCTGAACCGAAAATCGCCAGCCAGCCGACAGCTTGTTTTGAGACCCTGGGAGCAAGCCCGGTCGATTGAATATTCATGAGTAATCAAGCCATTTTAAAAACAAAAAAAGGTTTATCGAAGTGATTCGCTATCTTTACCATGGGAGCAAATTCTTTTCTAAACTGAAATTGTCAGCAGAAGTTACGCAGGGGGCAGATCTCAACATTCAACAAAAACACAAAAGCCGCCTCATCAGCTTTTTCACTGCTTTCGGCTTTTCCCCCTATAAACGAAACCGTCGGGTTGCGGCCCGACAAACGCCTTACTTTCTTGTTGCGCGACGAGAAAGTAAGCAAAGAAGCGCGCCCGAACTCCTTGCCGCCGCTGGCGGTTCCCTTCGCTTCACGTCGGCTTTGCGCTCACTCGAAAACTCGCCTGCGGCTCAGACATCCTCGTTCGGATTCCGCAAAACCTCTGTTGCGCTACGGCGGCGTCACACGGGGAGGGTTTTCACGACATGAAAGCCCGGTGGTGTTCAGGCGCAGCAGATCTAACTCTCCTTCTCAAGCATCTGCCAGGTGGCAAAGCCCTTCTTCACCTCATCCTCAACCAGTTCCCGGCCAATCAGTCGACAACTCCGCCTTTTGGGATGGGTCTTGATCCCCACATAGGCCCGCACCAGGTTGGCCACCGTCGCCTCCTGAAGGATGATTTCTTCCCCCGAATGCAACTTGATGGTGGCACGCAGGTGCTGGTGTCCGTGAGGTGGAGCAAGGACAATTTCCGCGATATCGGCGTTGGCCAGAATACGTCGTTTGTGCTTCATACTGCCTCCTGTATAAAGGGTCGTTATTTATATTTTAAAACTCTTCCTGAAATAATCTAACCCAGAGCAGTTTTGCGCTCACTCGAAAACTCGCCTGCGGCTCAGACATCCTCGTTCGTCTTCTGCAAAACCTCTGTTGCGCTCCAGCTGCGGCACACGAGAATGCCTTTAGCAGCTGCGCGCAGCAAGCGTCTTGCCCCGTCATATTCGGATCATGCCTTGAGCCGATTGAGAGCGGTAATCGGCTCAACCGAACGAATCACTCCTGTATTATCAATGCTAAATCTATTCAGTAAAACTACTTTAATATAAATAATATTGTTTACATTCAGCATGTTGTGCGTTATTTATCTATTCATAATCAATTCGGATAACGACATGGATTCAACACAAAAACAAAATGAAGCCAGACTGCTCGCCATTCTGGGGAACGGGGCCAGGACATCCCCGGAACTTCAGCAGGCACTCGGTGTCAGCCAGCCGACGGTCTCGCGTCTGCTGGCCGCTCTGGCCGGGCAAATTATCATCCTGGGCCGAGCGAGAGCGACTCGCTATGCACGACCACGGGCAGTCAGAGGGATTGGCAGCAATTTTCCGCTTTATAAAGTGACGGAAACGGGTGATGTGCGCCCATTGGGTGAACTGAGCGCCCTCATGGACGGTCAATACTGGTGGAATCCTGGCGATCAGCCGGGTGAGCTATTTGACCATCTACCCTGGTTTGTACAGGATATGCGACCGGAAGGATTTATAGGGCGCGCCTTTGCCCATTCAAGAGGCACGGAATTAGGCCTGCCGGAGAGACTGACAGACTGGAATGACGACCATGTCCTGATCGCTCTGAGCCATAGCGGGGAGGACTGCATGGGCAACCTCATCCTGGGCGAGAACTCCGTTGCACGTTACTTCCAGGGAACCCGGCAACCATCTGAACCCATCCCGATCGATGAGCGGGACGGAATTTACCCCGAGCTTGTCCAGACCTCCCTGGCGGGCGACCCACCCGGCTCATCCGCGGGGGGAGAACAACCGAAGTTCGGTGCACTGATCGAGGATAAGGGTGATCTCAGGCATGTCTTGGTCAAGTTTTCGCCCTCGATCGCAACGGCAAGCGGCAGAAGATGGGCCGATTTGCTGGTGTGCGAGCATATCGCGCTACAACTCATCCAGGAACAGGGTATCGCTGCGTCCCAAAGTGAGCTGGTGGAAATTGAAGACAGGATACTTCTCGAAGTCGTCCGGTTTGATCGATGCGACAGATTCGGTCGACACCCCATGGTCTCACTGCAGTCGGTGGACAATGAATTTTTCGGTGAACTCGATAACTGGGTAGCGGCGGCCGGGCGTCTGGAAAACCAAGGGATGTTGACCGTTGAGGATGCGGGGAGACTGCGCTGGTTAGCGCTGTTCGGCAATTTGATTGCGAACACGGACCAACACTTCGGCAATATTTCACTGATCATGGAAGACGGCCGACGACGGTTTTCACTGGCTCCGGCCTATGACATGCTGCCGATGCTTTATCGGCCACAGGAGAACGAAGTTCCTGCTCGCACCTTCAACCTACCGTTCCCGCCAGCTGCGGCCCTGGCTCAATGGGAGGATGCACAACAAGCAGCTGAGCGTTTCTGGACCGCTACGGCTTCTGAGCAGCGCATCTCCCCGGAGTTCAGAGATATCTGTGCACTCAATCTGGAAATGGTCCGAGGTTTGAGAAAAGGGCCACGGCTGATTTCGTAAAATCTCCGAGGGTCCTTTTGCGAACCACTGGGTCACTCACCTAAAGTCAAAGGTCAGATTCACTAACAAGAAAGGCCAATCCCTGAACAGAGGTTGGCCTTTCTTGTCGATATCGGTGGTGCTTCTAACTGCGGGTTAGATATTTAGGGTAAGAGCCAAGCCGCCCATGAATTCTTCATCGATGCCGTCGCCGTAGGCAAAGTCATCGGAATCATCGCTCAATGGCGCCGAGTAGATGATGCTGGGGCTGAGAACCAGCTGCTCGCTGATGGCATAGTCGAGGGCGGCACTGAGCTCGAGGTTATGCAGATCGCTGAAGGCATCGGTGTCGATATAGCTGACCAGACCGCCGAGGCTGAGATCGACCCCCTCGGCCA
>JAUXIR010000372.1 GCA_030620915.1 Geopsychrobacter sp.
CCAGCTGATCGCCATCAGAAAGGCCGTCCGCCAGCTTCGACAGCTCGCGATAATCAGGCCCACCCGAGTCGTTAGAGATGTGCTGCAATCTTTGCAGTTGCCGATGAAAGGCCTCGATATCGGACAGGATGTGCGCCAGCGGACGCAGAGAGAAATTGGCGCGCTTGTAAACCGAACAGAAGCTGCAGCGGTTCCATGGACAATTACGGGTCAGCCTCAACAGCAGACTCCCCGACTCGCTGGGCGGCCGGATCGGTCCCTGTTCGAAGCCGTTGTAGTTGGGGTCGGTTTCTTGATCCATCATGGTAGGCATCCCTGATTGAATTTTGGCATTTTTGTCATTGTAGTCGATCCGGGCGAACGAAACGTAGTATAAAACGAGAAATATCCTTTAAAATACCCACAGAAGATAACCGACCGACAGATCATACGGAACAACAGCACCCGGGGAGTCACGAACCTCAGGTTCTCCCGGGCGTTTAACAATTAAGCTTCCAATTTGGTATGATTTGAAAACAACCGTTGCTTGTGAACCAGAGTCAAAAGCGCGTGAATTTATTGCACGACCTAAGCACAAACGCAGGGTTTAATATCTAAATGGAAGGGGAATCATGGAATCCGCCATAGAACTTCTGGTGGTCGGGCCGTCATCTGCCAGAATCGAGCAGATTAGCCGGCGGCTGGAAAAGCAGGGCTACCCTCTGCATATTGCGGCCGGTCTGGTAGACGCGCGCGCGCGCATCGGTGAAATCCCAGCCGAGCAACTTGTCGTCCTCTCGCTCCAGGCGGACAGCCAGACACTGGCCCTGCTTGAGCCGGTCAACGGCTTCCCCAATTTTCCGATGCTGCTCCTGATCGACCAGAATGATACCCCTGCAACGGTCAATGCAATCAAGGCCGGCGTCATCAATGTGCTGGTTGACTCCCCAACCACACTCGACACTCTTTCCGAGTCGATAGCTGCCGCTCTGGATGAATGGAAGCTGCGCCGCGAACAGCATCTGGCGAACGACCATGCGGCCCGCTTCGGCCATATTCTCGCCTCCTCACTCACGGAGATTTACACCTTCGACGCCGAAACACTGAAGTTTATCCGGATCAATCACGGTGCTGCGGAAAATGTCGGTTACAGCAGAGAGGAGTTGCGCGATATGACGCCGCTCGACCTCAAGCCCTTGTTGAACCGAGAACAATTCGAGGATCTGCTGCGACCCTTGCGCAGGCGCGAGAAAGAGGCGATTCGCTTTGAAACCCTGCACCGGCGCAAGGATGGCTCGCTCTATCCGGTCGAGGTTCAGATGCAATTCGCCGATGTCGAGCCGCCGGTGTTCGTTGCCGTCATTCTCGACATCAGCGAACGGAAACGGGCCGAAGAAAAACTACAGGCCAGCGATGCCCGCTTCCGTTCCATTTTTGCCACCGCGGCAGCCGGCATAGCGATCCTCTCACCCTATGGTGAAATTCTCGACGCCAACCCCTTTTTCTGTGAATTCAGCGGCTTTCGCAAAGACGAATTGATCGGGAAGAATATCGAAGATGTGACCCACCCGGATGATCGTGCGACAACGGTCGACTACTATTCAGCCCTGCGCCATGGGCGGGATCCGATTGTCAATATAGAAAAACGCTACCTGCGCAAGGATGGCCAGGTCCGCTGGGGGCATGCTTCGGTTGCCTGTGTCCTTGATCGTGATCAGAGTGAAACCTACTGTATCGGGCTGGTGCAGGACATCACCAAACACAAGGAAGCAGAAGCGAAAATGCAGGCAGCCTACAGTGAACTCGACGCCTTTGTTCACACCGTCGCCCATGACCTGCGCACTCCCCTGACACCGATTATCGGTATCGCCGAATATCTCCGAACCCACGCCGCTAAGGAGTTCGATCCCACCGCGCTCAACCTTCTCGCTGACATTGAAAACTCCGGGTACCGTCTGCTGGCCCTGCTCGAGGACCTGCTGGTCCTGGCCCGGGTCGGACATGTCCAGCAACCCGCCGCTCCGGTCGATACTCGCCGAGTGGTCGATGAGGTGCTGATGAACCTGGCTGGGCCGCTAACCAAGGGCAAGATCAAAGTCAAAGTAGGCGAACTATCCCCCCTCTACCTGCCGAAAACCCTGATCAGGCAATTGTTCGACAACCTGATCGGCAATGCGGTGCGTTATGCCGGCGCGGCAGGAAAACCGAGTGAAATCGGTGAAGAACGGCAGGACGACCAGATCATCTTTTACGTCAGGGATCACGGCCCGGGCATCCCGGAGAAGGAAAATGGACACATCTTTGAGGTTTTCTACAGGGGCGAGACCGCCAAGCAGGTCAGCGGCACAGGTATCGGTCTGGCTACCGTGCGTAAAATTACCCGCCTCTATAACGGGGACGCCTGGGTCGAAACGACACCAGGCGGCGGCAGTACCTTCCGGCTTGAATTTCCGATCTCACTTCTCAGCGGCGCCGCCGACGCTAACCAGACCGGTTAAAACCGAATTCCGCCGCCGATCATGGCGGATCTTCGCGCTCTGATCCAATCAATAG
>JAUXIR010000353.1 GCA_030620915.1 Geopsychrobacter sp.
CAGACTGTCCGTGGCCTGACAACTGCAGCCTGTCTCTGGGTCGCCGCTGGTATCGGTATGGCGATCGGCGTTGGGCTCTATCCTCCCGGTATTGCAGTCACTCTCCTTAGTTTGCTCAGTCTGTTGTTCCTCAAGCGTTTTGAACGTTTCTTCAAAAGAGATCGCTACCGCACGCTGATTATTGATGCTGCCGAAGGTTCTTTGTCACGCGAAGAGTTGATTGCGATTCTGGATGAGCATGGTTTGCGCATGGTTGATTTTGCCATGGATCGTGATTGCGTGAACGGCGAGGTCCGTTTTGATCTGGTCGTGGTGCAGCCCGAAAATGTGCCGGGTGTAGAGTTGGCGAATACCATCGCCGAGATGGATCAGGTTAAACGAGTCCGCTTTCGTTAGTCGCGTGGGCCACTAAACTTTTTCGGAGGTACCTTTGATGATGTCTGCACCGCCCCCTTCTGAAGTCAAGGAGATGTACAAGGTTCTGCTTGTCGACGACGTTGAATTGTTCATCGAGTTGGAGAAGACCTTCTTCCGCCGCGAGCAGTTTTGCATATTTGTCGCAAGTAACGGTGATGATGCACTCCGTTTGGCACGGCAGGAGAGGCCCGATCTGGTCTTCCTCGATTTGTATCTGCCGGGATTAAACGGCGACGAAGTTTGTCGCCGCCTCAAACTTGATCCTGAAACCGCGCAAATTCCGGTGGTTATGGTTGTTCAGCAAGGAAATGAGTCGGACCTGGCAATCTGTAAGGCCGCTTGTTGTGATGATATCCTCTTTAAACCGGTGCGGCGTGAAGATTTTCTGCGCGCAAGCTGTGAACAGTTGTCGCTGGTGGAGCGGCGCATGCCGCGCATAGAGGCGCAGTTGCTGGTCAAATACGGTCTGCGCGATGAGCGCTTGTTTCAGCAATACACGGTAAATGTCGGCAGTGGGGGCTTCTTCCTGGCGACTGAGGCGCAGCTGTCGATCGATACCGGGTTGAACCTTCAGATCGAGCTGCCCGATGGTAAGCTCCCCATCTGTTGCCGTGGTCGGGTCGCCTGGATTAATCACCCCGACTGGATCAAGAAGCCGCAACTGCCTCACGGAATGGGGGTTGAGTTCGTAGATATTTCTGATGAGCAGAAGCAACGCATTGTTAATTTTCTGACTCAAGCTTAAGGTTACCCATCGGTAACCTTGTGGATTTTATTTTTGCGAGTGATCGATTTATTAACGCGGCGATTCGTGTATTCCCCATGAGTGTTACCTTTTGGTAGCGCTTGCTGGCCTTCTGCTGGGCACAAAGGGTAACCTTTCAGGTTATTTCTTCCCTCAATGTTATCTCAGTTTCCCCCATCTTGCTCTTTATAACTCCCTGTATCTGGGGTTTGATGCGTCTGGACGAAGAGTTGGCATTCTTCTGGTAAAGAAACGACCGACGGCCACGCCCAATCTACAGGTAGCTGCCACTTGATTGTTCGTGACGAGCTGTTAGGCTTTTTCAGTTGTCTGATCCTTGAAATCTAATTCAAGATTATTAACGTCAAACCGAATGACATCACCCTAACGAGGAGGAAAAAATGAAAAGATGGATGTTGATTGTAGTTGCGGCCGTAACGGCCCTGCTGCTGTTTCAGGGGATTGCTCTGGCAGAGCAATCCAAAGAGACTAAGCTGTGTGTCTCATGCCACCTCGCCAAAAACATGGCACCCAAAATGATTGAGCAGTGGCAAAATTCTAAACATGCGGCCGAGGAAGTCGGTTGTCTCGACTGTCACCAGGCGGAGAAGGGTGATTTCGACGCATTTGAGCACAACGGTTTCACCGTTGGCCTCCATCCGACGCCGAAAGACTGCGCTCAGTGTCACCAGGATGAAGTTACCGAGCACACCAAGTCGAAGCATGCGTATCAATTCTGGCTCTATGCCCCGGCTGACCGCGCTATCTTTGAGCCGATCGTTGGCACCAAGCAAGGCTGTGAAGCCTGTCACAATATCTCCAACCAGTGGCCTGACGGTTCGGTCGGTGAGTGCGATGCCTGCCACCCCAAGCACAGCTTCTCAATCGAGGTTGCCCGGACACCGCAAACCTGCGGCGAGTGCCACTTAGGTCCTGATCATCCACATATCGAAATCTACAACGAATCGAAGCACGGCAACATCTACGCAGCACTAGGTGACAAATGGGACCTCTCCTATCGCTCTGAAGACAGCAAGAACATTCCGATTGAAGCCCCAGTTTGCACTACCTGCCATATGGACGCTGTCGGTGATATGAAGTCGACCCATAACGTCTCCGAGCGTCTTGGCTGGGAATCTCAGGCTCCATGGTCTTATCGCACCATCTGGTTCGAAGAAGAGTTGGGTAGCTGGCAAGATAAAACTCAACGTATGCAGAATGTCTGTGCGAACTGCCATGCGCCGACCTTCATCAAAGATCACTTCCTCGCTTATGATCTGGTGAACCTGCAGTACAACGAGATTCGACGCCAATTCCTCTATTGGATCAAGCTCTACGTTAAGAAAGGGCTGATCAAGCCTCTCAAGGAAACCTTCAACGATGGCAAGGAAAAACCTCAGTCGCAACTGGTCATCAATGCTGGCTGGTACACCACAGCGTCAGAGATGATGTACAACGGATGGCATCATGAAGGTCGTCGTTTCCGTCATGGTGCGGCTATGGGCGGTGCTGACTACGTTCAGTGGCACGGCATCTGGGAACTGCAACATGATATG
>JAUXIR010000083.1 GCA_030620915.1 Geopsychrobacter sp.
AGAAAGCGGAGGGTACGACCACCAAGATCAAGCTCGTCACCATCCTTGATAATCTGGCTCTTGAAGTCACGGTTGAGCAGTTGCTTGAGGAAGTTCTCAGCGGGCTTGGAGCAGTAGACGATGATCTCTGGATTTTTTTCGAGCAGATGGACCAGCGCCCCCGAGTGATCCGGCTCGGTATGGCTGACCACGACCGCATCTATCTTTTCCGGCGGAACCTGTTCTGCGACCTTGCGAAAAAACTCTTCAGAAAAGGACTCCTTGACCGTATCGATCAACACCGTCAGCTTCGTGCCCTGAATCAGATAGCTGTTATAGGTCGTCCCGTTGTGGGTCGGAAACAGATCATCAAAAACCTTGAGATCAGGGTGGCGCACACCGACCCAATGAAGTTTATCGGCAACTTGAATGCAGTTTTCCATGAGATGAATTGATCCTCCGTTGTCGGTTTTTTTGGCATCCGCACCAATGGCGCGACGCATAGTTTACTTATTCAGTCACGTATCATACACACTGACCCTGCTGCAGGGCAAGAAGCGCAGGGGAATCAGCTGTCCAATTCAGCCAGAAAGGCTTCGATGCGGGATAATTCTCCCATCAACTTTGCAAAACCTTGCGGATCGAGACTCTGGGCACCGTCGCAGAGCGCCTTCTCCGGCTCGGGGTGCATCTCGACCATCAAGCCATGTACCCCGGCAACGAGAGCGGCACGGGCCATCACCGGCACCAGGGGTCGTTGGCCGGTGGCGTGACTCGGATCGACAATGATCGGCAGGTGACTCATGCCGCGGATCAGCGGTACCACCGACAGATCGAGGGTGTTGCGCGTCGCCTTTTCGAAGGTGCGGATCCCTCGTTCACACAGAACCACCTGGCTGTTCCCCTCAGCGACAATGTACTCGGCAGCAGCCAGAAACTCTTCGAGGGTCGCGCTCATGCCGCGTTTCAGCAGCACCGGATGAGTCCGCTTGCCAACCTCCTTGAGCAGATCGAAGTTCTGCATATTACGGGCGCCGATCTGCAACATATCGGCATGCTGACAGACCACGTCGAGTTGTTCAATCCGCATGACTTCGGTCACCACCGGCAGTCCGACGGCACGTCCAGCGGCGCTCAGAAACTTGAGGCCTTCAACCCCCAACCCTTGAAAACTATGAGGCCCGGTCCTGGGCTTAAATGCCCCGCCCCGCAGGATATGGCCACCGGCCGCCTTGACCTGCTGTGCCGCAGTATGCATCTGCTCTTCGGTCTCAATCGAACAGGGCCCGGCCATCATCACCGCCTTCTGCCCGTCGCCGATTTTAACCCCGGCCACATCGACCACTGTTCCCTGCGGATGAAAATCGCGTGACACCAGTTTATATGGTTTGCTGACGTGAATCACCTCACGTACGCCAGGCAGTTCACGGATCGCGGAATCCTCGACATAGCCCTGGTTATCGAGCACACCGATAGCGGTCCGCATGCTTCCAGGGATTGGCTCGGCGCGTAGGCCCATCGCTTCTACGGTATTTTTAACCGCCAGTATCTGTTCATCGGTCGCATGGTGGTGCATGACAATGAGCATAAATTTTTCTCCTGAAAAATTGTGTTCGATGTTCCAGGTTCCAAGTTCGAGGTTAAGGTTCAAGAAAGCAACTTCGAACGCCTAACAACGCACTTCGAACATGGCTTAACGCGGTGGCAACTTGCCACGCTCGCGCAGATAAACGGCAATGCGTTGCAGGGCTTCATCAATCTGCTCCAAGGGGCTTGAGTAGGAGAAGCGCAAAAAGCCTTCGCCCCCCGCACCAAAATCGATACCGGGGGTCAACGCAACCCCGGTCTTGTCCAGAATATCGAGGGCCAGTCGCATCGAATCGCCGTCGATATGCCGTGCATCGGCCAGCACATAGAAGGCGCCCTTCGGCATGAAGGGGATGCCGAAACCCAGATCGCGCAACTGCTTCACCAATTGGCGGCGGCGCAGATCGTAGAGACGACGCATCCGCTCGACATCGGCACTGCAATGGCGCAGCGCGGCCAACCCACCGATCTGGACAAAATGGTTGGCACAGATCATAAAATTTTGATGCAGGGCTTGCAAGGTACGCACGCAGCTTTTCGGCGAAATCAAAAAGCCGAGCCGCCAACCCGTCATCGCATAGGACTTTGAAAAACCACCAAGCACAAAGGCATTCTTTGTATACTCGAGGATTGAATGCTCATCCCCCTCGTAGGTCAGCCCATGGTAGATCTCATCCGAGATGATCGGTATCGACAACTGAGATAAGGCCTTGAGTTCGGTCCCACTCAATACCGAGCCGGCCGGATTTGATGGCGAATTGATCAGCAGCCCGCGGGTTCGATCACCGATGACGGCTTTGACCTCAGCGGCCCGCGGCTGAAAGCCGTTCGCCGGGTCGGTGCGCAGCGCAACCGGTGTTCCACCGGCAAAACGGACAAAATTAGGATAACAGGAGTAACCCGGATCGGGCAGGATCAACTCATCCCCCTCTTCGAGCAACATCGAAAAGAGCAGCAACATCAGCGGACTGGTGCCGCTGCTGACCAGGATCTGTTCAGGATCGATGCTCACTCCGTAACGCTGGCGGTAATGCCTGACGATCTCCTCACGCAGTTCGGCCAGGCCCAGCGAATGGGTGTAGGAGGTTGCGCCATCATCCAGCGCCTGGCGTGTAGCATCAACCACCGCTTTCGGCGTCGGAAAATCTGGCTCGCCCAGACAGAGATAGATAATATCGCGCCCGGCGGCTTCGAGACCCTTGGCCTTTTCCATCACTTCCATCGCCAGAAAAGGCGAAACAGTTTGTGCGCGACGACTGTTCGGAATCTGCATCAAGAGCTCCTGCGGAGAAAACATCGGAAAACTTATTCTTAGATCAAATCCATACCCCTAGGATTTCGATTTAAAACCTGTAACTTCAGCTTAATAGGCACAGATCGACATTGCAACCGATTTCACCCCGTTGCAAATCCTCGCCAGCACAGGTATCTTGACCCTTGCAGTCTGACATTTGGAGTTTTCGCAATGAAATCCGTTTTTTTCACATTTCTGCTGCTCGCTCTCGCCAGCGGATTACAGGCCGAACCGCTGAGCAAAGATCAGCAGCAGCAAGCATGGCGCCTGTTTACCGCCCTCGGCTGTCGGGCCTGCCATGATTACGACAAGAGCGGCTCTAACCTGGCGGGTTCTCTCGATCGCATCGGCCTGAAGTTGAGTGAAGAAAACATCCTGAAGCGTCTGCAGATGTCGCCGGAAGCGATCCCACGGGGTGACAAGTTTATGCCCTCCTATAAAACCACCCCGATCGAACAACTTGAGCTGTTGAGCCGTTTTCTGGCTAATCACAAATAAACCATTATCCCCGAAAGACCTGCTTCGATGACCCAACGTATGACCCTGATCACCTCCGCTTGCTATGTCCCCGAATCCAAGTTGGAAAAGATCGACGACCTGCAAGAACTCTTTACCGGACCACAACCCCTCAATCTGGAGATCGGCTGTGGCATCGGTGATTTTATCGTTCAACTCGCGGAAAAGAATCCAGAGCAAAACTTTATTGCCATCGATATCTTCAATCGAGGCTGCGATCAAACCAGCCGCCGTATCGATCTGGCAGGATTAACCAACGTGCGGGTCCTGCGTACTGAGGCCCGTTCCTTACTGCTGCAACATGTCAAACCTCAGAGCCTGCGCGCCATCTACATCAACTGCCCGGATCCCTGGCCGAAAAAACGCCATCGTAAGCGACGGCTGGTCAATAGCGATTTCCTGAAAATTGCACTCCATTGCCTTGAGGAAGGGGGCGATTTCAACTTCAGCACCGATTTTGTCGACTACGGCATCGAGGTCGGTGAGCTGCTGATGGCGGAACCGGGCTTCGACAATTGTCATCATACCGCCTACGTTCACGACCTGGGAGACTACCCGATCTCCAAGTATATGCGGCGGTTTCTCGACCTCGGACAACCGATCTACTACAGCCACTATCAACGTCAACCGGGCTATGTCGCCGCACCGCCGCCTGCGCCCGTCAAGGGCTTTCGCCTGCGCTGGGCCAAGGAGAGCGGATGATCTGGAGCACCGGGGATCTGCCGGGAATCGGCGGCAGTTACAAGCTCTGCGCCGAAGATTTTTTTGTTGAGGAGCTCCCCCTCTACCCCTGCAGTGGTCGGGGCGAACATCTCTACCTGCAGATTGAAAAACGCGGTTTGTCCACCCCCGAGATGCTGCGTCAGATTGCCGCCTGTCTTAAATTATCGGCGCGCGAAATTGGATATGCCGGGCTCAAGGATGCCCAGGCGGTCACGCGGCAGACGATCTCGGTCCCGGCAAACTGCGAACGGCATCTGGCTTACCTGGAGCAACTGCAGCTCAGGGTCCTGGCGGTCAACCGGCATGACAACAAGCTGCGCCTCGGCCACCTGTCCGGCAATCGCTTCCGGCTCCGCATCCGCCGGCCAGACCCACAGGCGAAACAGAAAGCCGACCTGGTCCTGCGGCAACTTGAAAAGCAGGGTGTGCCGAACCGCTTCGGCGAACAGCGCTACGGCTTGTTCGGCAATTCACATCGCCTCGGTCAGCTGCTCCTGATCGGAAACTACCCGGAATTCTGCCAAGAATTTATCGGTGATCCGCAACAGATAAAAAATCCAAAATGGCGACTGGCCGCACAACTCTTTCGCGGCGGAAATCCTTCATCCGCAGCACAACAACTCCCGCCAAGGATGAATGACGAAAAACGCCTGCTCGAAATGCTGGCACAGGGACGAGCGCCGAAAGCAGCCGTCCTTGCACAGCCGAACTCGATGCTGCGCCTCTACCTTTCGGCCCTGCAGTCCTGGCTGTTAGACCAGCTTCTACAGCAGAGGCTGCCCAATCTCGGAGCCCTGCAAAGCGGCGATCTGGCGATCAAACATGCCAATGGCGCCTGTTTTCTGGTCGATGATCCGGACTGCGAACAACCCCGTGCCGATCGGTTCGAGATCAGTCCAACCGCACCGCTTTTCGGCTCCAAGATCAAGCTGGCCGAACAGGGTCCCGGCGACGACGAAAAAAGGCTGCTCAGACAATTTGGTCTGCGCCCCGACAACTGGAAACTGGGCGGCGGGCTGACCATGACCGGGGAGAGACGCGCCCTGCGCGTGCCGATCAGTGCCATCGCCACCACAGAGATCGACAACGACTTGCAGCTCGATTTCTGCCTGCCCCGCGGCAGCTATGCAACCAGCGTTCTGAACGAACTTATCAAGCAAACCCCAGTAGAGATCCCGCTCCTACCGGTTCCCGATTCGGATTGACAGCACAGCGTTGTATCTGTTAGAAAACTTGACAAAATAACGTGTGATTCTCCCATTGGTTATTGCGCGGATATGCAACTGAACCTCTCTGCAGGCAGTCTTTATACCCTGCCGCTACCGGATATTTTCAATCTGGCGGCCGATGTCGGGTTCTCTGGCATCGAGGTCATCGTAAACCATGACTTCGATTATTCTGCCGGCCGCGCCCTGCTTGAGAATGTGCAACAGATCCTGCCGATCGCCTCACTGCACGCCCCCTTCTTCGATATCAACGGTTGGGGCGACAAGCTGCTGCAACTCCAAAAAACCGTCGACCTTGCGATTTCCTGCGCTATTCCACTGGTTAACTTTCACCCACCGACCTGGTTACCACTCGAACTTAAATTCTGGAGTTGGTTTCGAAAAATCGAGGATTTCCAACAGGAAGTCGGTCGCGGTCAGGTGACGATTACCCTCGAAAACATGCCCGCAAACGGGCCCCTTGGCTGTCACCGCTATTTTTTGCATCAAACCGAAGCGATGCTCGACTTTGCCCGCGAGCACAACCTGCTCCTGACCTTCGACACCGCCCACATGGGGACCTGCAAAACAAACTTTCTCACCGACTTCCACGACTATTATGATTCGGGCCGAATCCGCAACGTCCACTTTTCAGACTACGGTTACGGACGTGAACACCTGCTCCCCGGCCACGGCATCCTGCCCCTGACCCGTTTTTTGAACCACCTGCGTGAAACCGAGTATGACGGGACCCTCACGCTTGAACTCTCCCCCAGTGAATTTCCTAAAGAGCGTGATCTGATCCGCACCAGCCTCATCGAGGTCTATAACTATCTCTGCCTCGAAACCAGGGCCGATAACTGCCCGAAGGTCCTCCGAGCGATCTAAGCCCGGCCGCTGCTGCGCGAAGACAACTCCAAAAATCGTTTGATACTTTGCGGCTCTATTGATTGGTGGCCCTAAAAGAGGGTACTTTACCGGGTGGCCATTCCGGCCTTGCAGGGATGGGGGAATTTGAACTTCTTTCACTTAATCGATGGTCTGAATTCAATTGGAGCAACTTAGTTGGACATGGCGCACTTTGTCGTTACTTTACTTTTTGGGTTGTTTTTATTCCCTTGAACTTTCTCCCATGTTTGGATAGCTTAGTCTTGCATGAAAATGAAATCATTCAAATACATGGTCGCATTCATCAGCCTGCTGGCCTTTCTTCTGATCGGGCAGGCCGGTGGCGGAGATTATTTCTGGTGTCTCGCTGAGGACGGGCAGACGGCCCTGGAGTCGCTCAGTGGAGATGGCTGTGGCGCCGGTCAACCGGAGCATGATTCCGATTGCCACAACGAGGAAACCTTCGCCCTGCCGGTACAGGAGGAACAC
>JAUXIR010000174.1 GCA_030620915.1 Geopsychrobacter sp.
CAGTGTGAAGTTACTCCCGACACGGGCAAGGCGGTCACCTTCAAGAAAAATCGTCGGACGGGTGATCGACTCCGGTGACTGCAAACCGGGGAGAAGAATCTCCGGAACCACCGCCGTTGGAGCAACCTCCTGAGGGACTGATGGTATCACCGGTGGAGTCATTGGCAACACAACAGGCGGAGGTTGTACGACAGGCTGTTGTTGCGGCAGCTGCGGTATATCGCTTGGGGGCATAACCTGCAGGCCGGCATCAGTGCTCGAGCCAGGGGTGACCTGTTCAGGGATGGCCAGCGGGCTCTGTGGTGTTTGAACCGGAACAAGCGTTTTTTTGAGGGAAGGGACCGCGCTATGCGGGGTTTTCCCCTGACCCTCAGCATATTCATCGGCAAAGGAACCAAAGTTACGCCCGACCCGTAAATCGTCTTCGCCGCCCGACCAGATACTGGCAGAATTCCCTTCCGGCAGCTTGATTGCACGGACAATATGCGGCGTGATCGAGAGAAGGATCTCGCGCTTGGTTTTGGTTTTACTGTAGCTGGTAAACAGCGCCCCCAATAACGGGATATCGCTGAGAATCGGGATGCCGGTTTTCGACAGGCTTTCATCATCGCGCAATAAACCGCCGATGATGGTCTGCACCCCATCCTTCAATATCAGTTCGGTGTTCGCGTTGGTGGTCGAAATCGTCAGCACGATGGTCCCGCTGTCCGTTTTATCCCGTGCAGAGACATTACTCACCTCAAGACCGAGCTTGGTCACGATGGTGTTGTCGAGCTGAATCACCGGTTCAATATCCAACTTCACCCCGACATCGACATACTGGACGTTCTCTGAGGTCTGATCATTATTTATCGTCACCGTAACCACCGGTTCGCGGCTACCGATATGCACCTTGGCTTTCCCCTTATTCTTGACCCTGATCTTCGGACTGGCGAGGATCTCGGCATCGGTCGACTGTTTTTTGAAATCAAAGGTAGCCGAGGGGATGCTGTAGAGAAATTTGAGGTCACTGAGGCCACTAACAACTGTATTACCGGAGATTACTTGTAGCGCAGTGCCAGCAGTTGTATCTGTTACATTGCTTGTAAAACCACCTGTCGTTGAGTAGTTGCTCAGTTTCACGCCGACATCGAGACCCTTGGTGTGGCTGACTTCGACCAGTTCCAGATCGAAAACCACCTCGGAGGTCGCGCGGTCATTAGCCGCGATAATCTTCTGGGCCAACCGAATCACTTGCGGGGTATCGCGCAACACAATGGCGTTGAGCTCTTCATGGACGTAAATTTTACGTACCTGCAGCATGGTACGCAGCAGATTAACCGCCTTCTTGGCATCGATATTCGACAGATAGAAGGTTTGAATGATCTGATCGGCAAACTGTTTCTTTTTATCTTTAGAATTCGGGAAGAGAATGATCGTTTTTGCATTTAGGATCTTCTTATCGAGCTTGTTCATCCGCAACAGGAGCTCGAAGGCCTGACTAAACGTTGCATGTTCGAGATAAAGGGTGGTGGTTTGGGTGCGAATCGCGTCATCCAGAATAAAACGGATCCCCGAGAGCTGAGTCAAAATATCAAAGACGTCGGGCAGGTTGGCGGATTTGAAATTAAGCGTAATCGGTTCGTCCGAGCTGACCTCGAGTTCGACACCGTCGATCACCGTTGAGGCACGGCGATCCAGCTCCTTGCGCAGATCAAGGGCGGGCTGATAATCGGGCATTTGATCGAGCGCATCATTGACAAGTTGATTCGCTTGTTTGAAATGTCGATCACGTACCAGGGTACGGGCTTCTGCTATCTGTTGACTGACGGCCATATAGCGTTCAGCGAGACGCGCCTTGTCGAAATTGGTTTCAATGGAACCATCCAGGCCGCTGGCGAGACGATATTCCTGTAATGCCGCCTGGTATTTTTTATCAGCCAGCAACTCATCGGCACGCTTTGCATGAATGATCGCGGCAGTATGTCTGGCCTTTTGCAGCCTCACCTTATACTCCGATTTATCAGGGCTCTTATCCGCAGCTTCGGCATAGGCCATCACCGCATTGTCGTAATCACCGGCGGACAGGAACTTCTCCCCTTTTTTAAAGGACGAAGAGCCGCTAGCACAACCGACCAGCATCAACAGCAAAGTCCATATCAGCAATCTTTTCATTGATTCTGCGCCTCGTAGTCTATATTTCATTTTTCTTAAGTTCCATAGCAGTTAATTCCCACCCTCAATTGGCGGATGAACAGACGGCATCGCCGGCAGACCATCCGGCCGTGCCACAGGCATCGTCGGTCGCGGCACAGGCGGTGAAACATGTGTGCTTGGTCGGGTCACGGGTCTGCTGGCTGGCCCCCCTGAGATAGCCGTTGAGCCGGTTTTTTCACTGAGGGGCAGACTGACCTCATCCGCCCCTGAGGCGCGAGCGATTGTTATGTTTTCATGATTGAGTTCAGCAACACGGAACTCGTCGGCAAACAATTGTTCTTTTTTGACGAGGTAAATTTCGCCTTGCAACGATACAAAAGCGGTAAGTTGGTCACCCTTCTCCAGAAAACCAAGCACCTGAAATGACGGCATCCGACTGCTGGGAGTACGAACCGGCACCGGCATGGGGGGCGGCGCCGGTGCTGGCACAACAACGACAGGTGGTGGCGCAACCGGCGGCGCAGCTACCTTTTTGGGCGCCGGCGGTGGTGGGAACAACTGATTAAACAGGTTGCGGCGAGGCTTGCTAAACTTTCGCTGCTCGCCGCCGCTGAAATCAAAACGATCCGACTCCAAGGCTTTACTGGCAGCAGCATCCTGCGTAAAAGCGGCTTCGGCCTTGTCACGATCGATCCGCTGCACAGGCAGCGTATTCTGCGACGCATAATAAAACGATGCGACCATACCTATGCCAAGCAGCGGAAAAATAATTCTAGAATTTTTCATTACTCCCCCTCCCGAAAGAAGGTTTGTAGCTGCATCTGTAAATTTACAATCTCTTCTGTTGCCTGTCGGGCACCAGCGAGCGAAATCTTATCCAAAATCAGCAGCGATGGAGAATTTTCCAGCTTATGGATAAATTTTTTCACTTGAGCGTAGCTGCCGCTGACCGTAAAGCTGAGTTGATAACCGAGTAACTCCGTCTCCTTGACCGGCTTGGCTGAATAGCTGATTTGCTCGATATCGATTCCGGCGGCTTCGGCATAGGAGTAAAGACGGCCGATAAAACTTCCGAGTCCGCTACGCGGAGGAACCATCTGGTAAAAATGTTCCAGATCATCTGCGATGCCGGAGATTTTGGCCCCTCCACCCTCAGCGACCCGCTGCTGAATCGAACGCAGATCGGTTTGCAGGTTACGCAATCCCACGCGTGTTGATTCCAGTTGCGGATCAATCCAGAGCCCTTGCCAGAGTTGCAGGGCACCGATCAGCAGAATGAAAAAGAGCAACGTTAATACCTTGCCGCGATTCTCTCCCCAGAGTGCCTGAATCAATTGCTCACGTGACATCAGAAGACCCCCTCTAACTGAAGAGAGAAGGAGATCGCATCGCGCTCATTATCGGCATAATCCCGGACCTTGATCCGAGAATGACTTTTGAGATAGACCTGCTTGAAACTCTCATTTTTAAGCAATCTATCCAGGAAAAGACGCATCTTTTTGAGACTACGCGCATCGCCTATGAGATTAAGACTTTTCTTCTTATAGTCGGGACTGAAGCCCTTGAGGCTCACGCCCTCGGGAAGCATTTTTTCCATCCGATCAAGCAGTTCAGTCCAGCGGAATGCATCCAATGTCAGCAAATCGGCAACCGCAGAAAACTCCCTCTCCAGGGTAGCGCGTTCTTCAGGGCTCAGTGTCTTTATCGGTTCGCCACGCAGTCGTTGCAGCTGCCGATTGGTTTCAGCCAGACGCTGTTGATTTAACTGTAGTGCGTTGTTGCCGGCAATCAGGGTATTTAGCTCCCAGCCTGCAAAGAGAAGCAGCATGCACAGTGCCGCAATGAACCCGTAAAGCAGGGCCCGCTTGTTTATGTAGCGGCGGCTGGCAAGATTCAGATTAAATTTCATCCCTTATCCCACATCAAACTTTCTGCGGCACCAATGGCAGCAGCCATACCTGCCGCCTCAGCCGTTGACAGATTCGGATGCTGCTGTCCCGCCAGTGTTGTTAGGGGTGACGGCAACGTTTGAACTTCGCGATCGAATGCAGAGGCCACGGCTTCATTCAGACTCTCTTGTTCTTCCCAGTCGCTCTGAAGATAGAGGGTCGATCGTGAATAAACACTATGTTCACTGCGATAGGTCACCAGCGAGCGATTGATCTCCTGAAACACGGCCTCAGCGTCGGCCATGCCGGCCTTTGAGCGATGAAAATCAAGGATTCCATTCTGGATGCTCAACACACTGAGCTGGCGCTGGTTGAGGGCGACAAGGATGAAATCCTTTCCCAGCTCAATCCTGGACCGGTAACAATTGTGAATCTGCAATGACTGAAAGTCTATCAGAGAGACCGAAAATCCGGCAGTCGTCATCAGCTCTTCATACTGGTTACGGATAGCCTGGTCTATGACTGAAACCAGCACACGCCGGCTACCCGATTCCCGCTCACCGAGCACCTGATAATCGAGCTCGATGGTGCGGTAATTATCCGGCAGTTTCTCCTTAAGCTGCCAACGGATTATATCCACGCCCTGCTGACGGTTTTTGAAAGGGGTCTCAATATCAAGCAGAAATATATGCCCGGCGGCATCGGGCAG
>JAUXIR010000030.1 GCA_030620915.1 Geopsychrobacter sp.
AGCGGATAGTTCTGCTCGCTGACCCTCATCATCTGTTCAACCATCAGCGGTTCGGTTTCACTGCTCAGATGGGTCGGGGTCATCAATTCGGGATAACCGCGCAGATCGCCTTCCCGTTCATGATCGAGCAACAAATTGTTGAAACAGCTGGTAAGAACCAAGGCATGGTCGCGATGCTTGTTCAGGAAAACTGAAAAGGCCTCCTCGCGGATCCCGGCATCGGGGTGATAAAGATAGACGAGCAGCTCTTCGCCGCTCAGCTCGGAGGGGGATTCTTCGCCGGGACGAATGAAGCAAAAGCTGAAGCTGCTCGTCAGCTCATCAAACAACTGGACAAACCCCTCCTTGCCCGCGAGGTCCTTGCGGGCGAGCGCCTGCTCGACTTCTTCACTGAGGCTGTAGGGTGCGCCCTTGCGTAGCTGCTGCAGGTAGTGGCTCCAGGGGCTGAGTGCCGCCTCTGCCACAAGCAGATTGAAACTTTGCTCTTCAATCTGCAGAATATCCAGTTCGAAAAAAAGCAGCTTTTCATTGATCAGACTGAAACGTTCACGGATTCCGGCCAACAGCGCCTGATGACTGCTGGGCAGGCTGTCGGCGTAAAAGAGCAATTCTGCATAAAAATATGGCTTCAGTCCGAGCTTTTGCAACTCTTCATAGGCGACCAGGGCCTGTGCGAGCTCAACGGCACCGGCGGTGACGATCTGCCCTCGCCAGTGCCCGGCAAAGGTTTCGGCCAGCAGATTGCACCTGTCGAGGTCTGCGTCTATCGCCGGATCATCGGCCGACCGATAAAGCAAACCCAGGTCCCAGTTTGGACCGGTCTTATTTTTCATAACAGAGTTCACCCTTTCTCGGGTTATAATTTTAGGATTACTATGGACAGTCAAAAAAAAACTGTCAACCATTCCAGCCCTTTTGAGCGCACCCTAGTGCCCTGTATTTCATAAAAGTTCGCAAGATTGCGCTGGGATTTGGCGTGCCAGCAAGGCGCGCTTTCAATTGCATAGCGGTAGCCATACAGTTGTAAAGCTCAACGCAGCTGGAGCGTCAAATAACCAGCAAGGTGCGAAGGATTATGGGGTACAGGGTACGAGGTTATGCTATCAGACCCTGTGTCCTCAGCTGCTCAGAAAAGGAGTCTGCAGATGGATATCAAAGAATTTTGTCGTAAACTCGATCACCTGCTCGGCAGCCGTGATCTCCATGCTGGAGGGCTTGACACGGCCGTTAAGGCGATTTGTCAGGGGCTGGCCATCGGCACAGGCGAGATTGCCATACTTCTGGCAGACGAAGATACCGGTGCTCTCCGTTTTCTCTGGCCACGTAGTCTGCAGACCTCAGGAACCCGTCCCATCTCCAGCAAGGAATCATTGGCGGCACGAACCTACCGGGATGAAAAAGGCACAGTCAATAACCGTTTTTCCGCCATCCGCCATGCCTCGGTCTTCGAGGCCTTGCCGCTTAAAGAGCAGGGTGGCAAGGCCCTGCCGATTCAGAAAATCATCAGTGTTCCAATCCGTGAGCAGGAGAACTGTCTCGGTGTTTTACAGATATGCCGTAAAGCTGTCGATCTGACTGAGTCCGGCCCTGATTTTACCCCTGCCGAACTCCTCGGTGCCGGCTGATCGCAAGGATTCTGGCTCGCCACCTTTAGTGACGCCTCAACTGAAAAATTGAGCATAGAAGACGAGTCAATCAACCTTCGCCCCGCTCAACTCGAAGCTGCGCGGGGCGAAGTTCACACAGAAGCGTTGAATACATGCGGAATTGCTGGTAGTTTACATGGACTATTTACCACTTTAATTATTGGATGTTGAGGGGAGGGTGTCGCAATGAGTGGAATGGCCCAATCACATTACCGGCTAGGCATGAGCTACTATCATGGCAAAGGCGTAGAGCAGAGCTATACAGAGGCCCTTAAATGGTTTCGCCTGGCGGCTCAAGAAAGTTATTCGCGGGCATTTTTCATGCTCGGACGGATGGCTGATACCGGTAAAGGGGGCGAGCAGAACCCCGAAGAAGCCGCCAACTGGTATCGCCTGGCCGCAAAGGAGAAATACGCCCGCGCGCAAAATCAATTGGGCCAGGCCTACTTCAAGGGACGCGGGGTCGAAGCGAGCTTTGACGAGGCACTCCAATGGTTCCGACTGGCGGCCGCGCAGGAGTTTTCCGACGCCCAGTACAACCTCGGCTTGATGTATGCCAAGGGCCATGGAGTACCTAAGGACTTTGCCGAAGCCAAACGCTGGTGGAGCAAGGCGGCGGAACAGGGCAATCCCAAGGTGCAGTTCACCCTCGGCCACATGTATCTGGTTGGCAAGGGGGTCAAGCGCAACTACGCCAAGGCGCGGCAATGGTTCAGACAGGCCGCCGATCAGGGCTTTCCGACGGCGCAATACCACCTGGGCCTGATGCATGCGCGCGGGACCGGTGTGCTGCAGAATTTCAGCGAGGCCCGCAAGTGGCTCCTCAAGGCCGCCGAGCAGAACTATGTCGATGCACAGTACAGCCTTGGCAGTATTCTGACGCGCGGCAATGACGAGATTCGTGATCCCGCCGAGGCGCTGCAATGGTATCTAAAAGCCGCAAATCGCAGCCATCTACGCGCGATGGTTGCCGCCGGTCAGTTGTATGCCAAGGGCCTGGGCGTTGAGACCGACCTCAAGGAAGCGCACCGTTGGTGGCTAACTGCCGCCGATGCCGGCAACCCTGATGCACAATTCAACCTGGGGGTGATGTATATCAACGGCAAGGGTGTTACGCGCGACTATGATCAAGCGCGTAGCTGGTGGACCCGCGCCGCCGACCAGGGCCATACCAAGGCACAATACTGCCTCGGCATCATGTATTCGACCGGGACCGGGGTTGTGCAGGATGTTGATGAGGCGATGAAATGGAAAGAAGCCGCTGAACTCTGGGAGACTCTCGACTAGCCGTTCGCGGCGAGTCGAGAGTTTCGCTTCACAAAGGTCCCGTCAAAGGACCTGCAGCATTCCGGCACCGAGCTCCATAAGCTGCCAGCGTTTCAGCACGCCCAGACTCCCCAGGGCCTGTTCCCCTTGCGGGTTGGCCCGCGCAACCTGCTCGAGGGTCGCGTTGTTGATCAGCACCCCCGGATCGAGCTCGAACCCGGCGGCGGCCTTCTGACGCCATTCCTTTAAGCGCATAAAGCGTTTCTCGGCCGCCGGATCTTTCTCACGCCGTTCGCCACGCGGGAAGAGCGGCAGGGCAGCCTCGTCGAGCGCGTTACCCCGTTCGACGGCCTGCATCAGCACCTTACCGTAACGATCCACCAAACGCGGTGAAAGTCCTTCAACCCCCCCCAGGCTGTGGATTCCGGTGAGCGGCTTGGTTGCCAGCTGCAGCAAGGTTTTATTGCCGAGCACCTTGAAATGGGGCAGATCACGTCGTTGTGCCTCTCGATCACGCCACCTCAGCAACTCTTCCAGTACCCCGAGTTGCCGCCGCGAAAGCTTTCCCGCACCCTTGAAGCGCAGACAGAGCGGACCCTCAAATACGGCGAAACGGGCCTTTTCCAGCAGTGAGCATTCTTCAGCCACCCAGTCGCGACGCCCCAGAGTCATCAGCTTCTCCTCCAGGATTGCGACCAAGCGCTCCAGATATTCGGTATCTCCGGCGGCGTAGCGAATCATCTCACTGCTCAGCGGACGCTTGGTCCAGTCGGCCCGCTGATATTTCTTATCGAGCTCAAGACCATAATATTTACCGAGAACGTCAGCCAGGCCAAAACGTTCTTCCCCGATAAACTGGCAGGAGATCATCGTATCGAACAGACCGACGATCTCGATGCTAAAATCCCGCGCCAGACAACGCACGTCATAATCGGCCGCATGAAAGATTTTGCGGATATTTGCGTCAGCCATCACAGGTCAGAGCGATGAAAGATCGGCGCCAGCGAGGGGATCGAGCAGGACCGTCTCGCCGCCGGCCGTCACCTGGAGCAGACAGACCTTCTCCTGGTAATGGTGCATCGAGTCGGCCTCAAGGTCGACGGCTATGACCTCAAATTGGCTCAGTTCAGCAGCGTAACGTTCGATCTCATCGGTCGTGGTCAATATCTGCGGCAAAGACATTCAGGCTCCAATCAGTGGTAACAGTTTTTTGTGCGCCCCATGCAGGGGGAGCTGTTCAAGATCGTCGAGCGGCAACCAGTGTTCCGCCTCCTCGGCGACCCCGTCACGGGGGTCAAGTTCGACCCGATAGAAATCGACCTTCAGCCGAAAATGGCTATATGCATGCCGGGCCTGGCCGAGCAAACGAATCGCGGAGATCGTTTTAAGCCCGGCATAGTATTGCCGAATGGCATCAAGCGGAGCCCCCTCACCGGCATCAAGGCCAGGGAACTCCCAGAGGCCACCCAGCAGACCGGTCGCCGGACGTCGCTGCACCAGACAGCGCTGCCGATCAACCAGTAGCAGCGCCAGCTGGCGGCGAAGGGGAACCTGTTTACCGGGCGCTTTGAGTGGCAACAGATCGACCAGTTTGCAACTACGAGCCAGACAGAGAGATTCAAGCGGACACTGCTCACAGCGCGGATTTTTGGGCGTACAGACCAGTGCGCCAAGATCCATGATCGCCTGGGTGTAATCGTGGACCCGATGTTGCGGAGTCAGCCACTCTGCCCAGAGCCAGAGTTTTTTGTCGGCGCTGCTTGAACGCGGCAGCTCCTGCAATGCGCACAAGCGGCACAGAATTCGGCGCACATTGCCATCCAGGATCGGGGCACGAAGATCAAAGGCCAGAGCGCTGATCGCGCCGGCGGTTGAACGTCCGATCCCCGGCAGTTGCAGCAGCTCGTCGACCGAGCAGGGAAACTCCCCTCCCCGTTCCGCAACCAACTGGCGTGCCGTCGCATGCAGGTTGCGCGCGCGGGCATAGTAGCCCAGCCCCGCCCAGAGGTCGATCACCTCCTCGAGCGGCGCGGCAGCCAACGCTGAGAGCTTGGGAAACCGTTCGAGAAAACGGCGATAATAGCCGACGACCGCCGCGACGGTGGTCTGTTGCAGCATGATCTCGGACAGCCAGATTCGGTATGGATCGCGGGTCTGCCGCCAGGGCAGTTCACGGCCGGCCAGAGCGTACCAGCCGAGAAGAGACTCCGCCACAGCCTCCGCTGCGAAAGGCAAAACCCGGTCGGAATTCTGTTTATCCTTTGAGCTTAAACCCTTCACCCGCCCCTAACCGATTTCGCTCATTGCGGCCAGGGTCTGTTCCATCTCTTCGCGGGTGCCGATGGAGATGCGCAGGCCGTGCTTGAGGAGCGGATCGGTGAAAAAACGCACCAGTATCTGACGCTCGAAAAGTTCCTGATAGACCCGTTCGGCATCGAGATCGGGCGGAGTGGCAAACACAAAATTGGTCTGCGAGGGGATCACACGATAACCGATCTGGCGCAATTTGCTACTGAACCACTCCCGCGTCTTGCGAATTTTGAGCAGGTTTTCGATCAACCAATCCTGATCCGACAGTGCCGCCTCGGCCGCCACCAGTGCCAACCGGTCGATATGATAGTGATCGCGGATCTTGTCCAGCGCTGCAACCACCTCTGGCCGTGCAATCGCCAACCCCAAGCGCATCCCCGCCAATGAGTAGCTCTTGGAGAGGGTCCGGGTCACGATAAGGTTCTCACACTGACCGACCAGATCAAGCGCACTGGCATCGGCAAAATCGGCATAGGCCTCATCGACGACCAACACCCCATCACAGCGGCTGGCAATGTCGCGGATATAGTCATTGGTAAAGCGAAAACCGAGGGGCGCATTGGGGCTGGTCAGGAAAAAAAGCTTGCCCGTATAACGGTCCGGAAAATCAGCCAGGCGATAGTCATCATCCAGCCCGAAATGGACGATCCTTACCCCCTGAATATCAGCCAGGGCCGCGTAGTAGCTGTAGGAAGGATGAACATAGGCCAACTCCTCCCCCTCGCCGACAAAGGCCCGAATCAGATTATTGAGCAGTTCGTCCGAGCCATTGGCCATAATGACCCATGCGGGGTCGACGCCATAGAGTTCGGCCGCTATCCTGCGCGCCTCCCGGCTGGCGGCATCGGGATACTTACGCAGATTGGCGCCATCCTTGCCTACTTCAGCCAGAATCGCCTTGGCGACCTGCGGTGAGGGGGGGTAGGGATTTTCATTGGTATTCAGCTTGATCCACTCGGCCTCGTTCTCCGGTTGAAACCCGGGGACGTAGCCTTTCATCTCGGCGATGTTTTTGCGTAGCAGAGTCATATCAATATTCCTCTAAAATCTCATATTCGGTCGTGCGCCGCGCCGGGGTAAATCCGGCAGCCCGGGCCAGGTCGATGATCTCCTGCTGCGACATGCGAAAGGAGATCCCGGCGGCGGCGACCACATTCTCTTCGAGCATGGTTCCACCCAGATCGTTGGCGCCGAAGAAGAGCGCCACCTGGGCCATATCGGCCCCTTGAGTCACCCAGCTGGCCTGGATATTGTCGATATTATCGAGCAGAATCCTGGAGAGCGCCAGCACCCTGAGGTAGTCTACGCCGCTGGCTCTTTCCCCGCCCAGCTCGGTATTGTCGGGCTGAAAGGTCCAGGGGATAAAAGCGGTAAAGCCGCCGGTTCTTGCCTGGATTTCGCGGATCCGCAGCAGGTGCTCGACGATATCAGCCGGGGTTTCACAGCTGCCGAACATCATGGTCGCGGTCGAGCGCATCCCCAGTGCGTGTGCGGTCTCCATCACCTCACCCCACTGCTGCCAGCCGATCTTGTTGGGCGAAATCTGTTGACGAACATCATCGACCAGCACCTCGGCCCCGGCACCGGGCAGAGACTTAAGCCCCGCCGCCTGCAGCCGCTTCAGGCACTCCGGCATCGAGATCTCGGAAAGCAGGGCAATATGGCAGATCTCGGCCGCCGAAAGCGAGTGAATCTGCACCTGCGGAAAACGCCGCCGCAGTTGACGGAACAGTTGCTCGAACCATTCGATCCTAAGCGTCGGGTGCAGTCCACCCTGCATCAACAGCTGGGTGCCGCCATGCTCGACCAGCTCCTGCACCTTGGCAAAGATCGTCTCGTAATCGAGCAGATAGGCGTTTTCGGCCTCGGCATCGCAGTAGAAAGCGCAGAACTTGCACTTCGACTCACAGACGTTGCTGTAGTTGACGTTGCGATCGACCACAAAGCTGACCCGATTATCGGGATGCATGCGCCGACGGATATTATCGGCCAATCGGCCGACCTCAAGCAGATCGGCCTCGGTCAGCAGCCAGAGGGCTTCGTCCCGTGAAAGCTGATTGCCTGATTTAATTTTTTCTTCAATTCTGACCATATCAGCCAAGCCTGAACCTGAAAACGGTTAATCTCAAAACAGATCTTCCTCTTCAATTTTCCGTCCCATAAATGCCCCGACACTGTTTTCGGCAACAGCAATCATCAACGGGATTTCTCTGAGGGGGACCGATTTGTCAGCAACGGCCTCCGCAACATGAAACATATGCTCCCAGAGGACAGGTGGCCTTTTTGCAGCCTTGAGCCAACCCGTGGTCAGGACCAATCTCTCCAACCATAACTCCCGTCGCGGTTCAATGACCTGGTCAAGAAGTTCGATGATCGGCTCCATCGGATCGATCCGGGCATCTTCAACGAATATGGCCTCGAGTCTGCGATCAACCTCCGCATCATCCTCAAACCAGCTATGGGCAAAATGCTGCTGCTCAGGCCAGTCCGCCGATTGCTGCAGAGCATATTGCCGAACCGGTTCCAGCAGCATTTTTCTGCCCTTGCCCTGCAGCGACTCTCTGAACATGGCAAGCTCCCGACGCGCATCGAGAGGATCAGCCTTCCACTGATCAGAGCCGAGCTGTTCGGCAATGGCGACCAACCAATGGCTGGGCACCTTCCCTTCCCCGGCCCCATCCGCCAAAGCCTGGCACAGACGTCGATCGGGATAGTCGGTCGCGACTTCCGTCCCGCCGGCCTCCTGACGCATCATCTTCAGAAAGAGATTCAATTCACGCTTGTTCGGAAAAGGGATAAGAAAGGCATCGGCCACCCCAAAGCCTTTTTTCAGCATGATCGAACAACTCAGGTAGCTTTTGCCTTGCTGAAGCACGATTTGCAGCGATTGCGCGCCTGCACCATCGATCGCGGAGGCATAAACCTGTTTCTTCATTCCCTGAGGCAAGGGCGCGCACTCGATGCGTGCCCGACGTGCATTGGCAATCGCCTGATCAAGGTTTTTACGCAAGGCTTCGGGAAACCAATTACGCGACACGATCAATCTGCGTAGCGATTCCGGGGTAAAGTTCTGCCCTGCTGTTTGAGCGAGAAATTCCGCGACCCCCGTCCTGACGTTCGCATGCGGGTGAAACAACATCAGCACGGCTGCACTGCGCGCCAATGGCAGATCGGCAAAAAACAGTTGAGTACACAAGGTCACCTGAGCAGTGGCATCACCGATAGCCAACATCTGCAATAAGGCATCGACCAATTCGAACGATGATTTGATCTCCAGCTCATCCAGACTGACAAGCAGATCATCGAGTGCCTGCTCAGGGGAAAAATCGGCCATCCCATCATGCTCCAGACCTGCAAGCATCCGGCTGGTATTCGCTTCATGCAGTTCCGGCAGGATTTCAACCCTGGAATCGAGCAAAACTCTGGTCACCTCGGCTCCCAGTTCAAAATCGACACCTTCGGCAAAAATGTGACCGGCCAGAGCCATCTGCCAGTGATGCATCTGCTTGGCGGCATCCGGCCTTTGCCGCTCCAAATCAGTACGCAAGATATCCAGCGCATCTGCCAGCAGCCGTAACGCGGCATCGATCTCTTTTTCATCCTCACCGATAAACAGTTCAATCAGTAATTCAGCAAACTCTTCGGCCGCAGATTCATAGCGATACAGGCAGCCACGCAACTGTTGCTGACGCTCGCGATGATCGTCGTAATCCTCCAGATCTCGACTGCGGTATCTGTCGACCAACTCTGCCATGACAGATAGCTCGGGATCGGTAAAATCATCGGCAAACAAATTTTGCTGGCGAGACTCTACTTGTTTATTTTTTTGACCGCGAATGCTCGAAGACAAAGTGCCCACGATGTCTTGAAGCAAGGTTTCAAAATCAGGCAAAGACTCATCATTGTCCTCGACAACGGGCCGATGCTTCGGGAAGGGTTCCCCCTTGTAGCTGAATCCATCAACTTTCTTTCGCACCGCCCGATAACGTCGGCACATACCCCGGTACCAATCAGGTGCATCATTGAGCATATCAATAAAGATTTCCAGCAGGCCTTCGGCCGCAGCAGATTGCTTGCCCGAATCGTTGAGAATCGGGGGGGCAAAGGGGTTGCCGATATCGAGACAAAAATCGATGCACGCCGCAGGCTTCCCCTTATCGTTGAAAACCTGCAGAATCACCTGCCTGCAATCACAACCCTTTTGCACACAATAGATTTCAACAAACAGATAGACCCCAGCCCGTGCCTTGCCGACTTTTTTCGGCAAGGATATTTCCAGCATGCCCTTTTGGGTCTGGGGAAAAAGTTCAACATAGGGAGCCAACCCCTGCTTCATCAGCTCATCAGACATAATCAATAAACCCTCAATTCGTTATACAGGGTATCCCGCTCCACCGGCAGTCTCCCCGCCTTGCGAATCAGTTCGACAATCTGCTCCTTACCCATCGCCTGCGGCGAGTCGGCCCCGGCGTCATGACCGATCTTCTCTTCGACCACGGTGCCATCCAGATCATTGACCCCGAAGCAGAGGGAGGTCTGGGCGATCTTGAGCCCTAACATCACCCAGTAAGCCTTGATATGCTGGAAGTTATCCAGATAGAGCCGACTGATCGCCAGGGTCTTGAGTGCGTCGACACCACCGACCCCTTTGGCCCCCGGCACCCGTGTGTTGTCAGGCTGAAAGGCCAGCGGGATGAAGGTCTGGAAGCCGCAGGTGCGATCCTGCAGCTCGCGCAGCAGACGCAGATGTTCGACCCGGTCGGCGTATGTTTCCAGATGGCCGA
>JAUXIR010000017.1 GCA_030620915.1 Geopsychrobacter sp.
ACGCTCGGCGTTGACGAACAGGCCCACCGTCGTTACAAATGGTGGCAGTCTGTGGATGATTGCGGCCGCCTGCTCGGGCGAAACCGCACGCGGACTCTTGGCATAGAAGACGAAACCGAGGGCATCGGCCCCGGCGGCGACTGCTGCCAGGGCGTCTTCACTCGAAGTAATGCCGCAAATTTTAACCCGCGTCGCTAGCATCGTCTCTTTTATAGCTCTACTTTCGGCAGATGCTTGAGCGACTCGGTGATCGCCTCGCTCGGGTACTCGAAATCCTCAAGCTGACCGGCAAAGAAGGCATCGTAGGAGGCCATATCGACATGACCATGGCCGGAGAGGTTGAACAGGATCGTCTTCTGTTTGCCCTCTTCCTTGGCCTGCAGCGCCTCATCTATTGCGGCACGAATGGCGTGTGAGGACTCGGGCGCCGGAATAATTCCCTCGGTCCGCGCGAACTGGACCGCCGCTTCGAAACAGCCGACCTGACCGACCGCCCTGGCTTCGATCACCCCTTCGTGCAACAGTTGCGAGACCAGGGCCGAAGCCCCATGGTAGCGCAGACCACCGGCATGAATCCCCGGCGGCATAAAATCATGGCCCAGGGTGTACATCCGCGTTATCGGCGCCATCTTGACCGTATCGCCGTAATCAAATTCATAGACCCCCTTGGTCAGGGTCGGACAGGAGATCGGTTCGGCCGCAACCAGGCGCACATCCTTGCCGTTGGCCTTGTCGGACACAAAAGGAAAAGCCAAACCAGCAAAGTTGGAGCCACCGCCATGACAGCCGATAATCACATCGGGATAGTCGCCTGCGATCGCCATCTGTTCCTTGGCCTCAAGCCCGATCACGGTCTGATGCAGACAGACATGATTGAGCACGCTGCCGAGGGCGTAACGGGTGTCATCGTGGGTCACAGCATCCTCAACCGCCTCACTGATAGCGATGCCCAACGAACCGTTACTGTTGGGGTCGGCCTCAAGAATGCCACGACCGGCATTGGTCTGGTTAGACGGCGAAGGAATAACGTTGGCGCCCCAGAGCTGCATCATACTCTTGCGATAGGGCTTCTGTTTATAACTGACATTGACCATATAGACCGTACATTCAAGGCCGAACTTCTGACAGGCCAGGGCGATCGAAGAGCCCCACTGCCCGGCGCCGGTCTCACTGGCGATCCGTTTGGTCCCTTCGAGCTTGTTGTAATAGGCCTGCGGTATCGCGGTGTTCGGCTTGTGACTGCCGGCCGGCGACACCCCCTCGTACTTGTAATAGATCTTGGCCGGGGTACCGAGCGCCTTCTCCAGCGCATGGGCGCGAAACAGCGGTGACGGACGCCAGAGGCGCAGAATTTCGAGCACCGGCTCAGGGATATCGATCCAGCGCTGGGACGACATCTCCTGCTCGATCAGGGCCATCGGAAAGAGCGGCAGCAGATCATCCGGGGTGACCGGCTGACCGGTTGCGGGATGAACCACCGGTGCCATCTGACCGGGCATATCGGGGATGATGTTGTACCACTGCTTGGGAAGTTTATCTTCGGGCAGGATGATTTTAGTCAGCATATCTCTATACCTCCGGGTCAATTATTGTCAGAAACAGGGTCTGTTTTTACTTTCTCGTCTCGCACTTCTATGCAAGTAACTCCTGTAGCTTGGCTCCGATATCGGTCTCGCGCATCAGGCTTTCGCCAATCAGAAAGGCAGCGGCACCAGCCTGCTGCAGGGTCTTAATATCGGCACGAGTGCGAATGCCACTCTCGGCAACGATCAGGCGCTCGGCTGGAATCAGTTTTGCGAGCCGTGCGGTGGTGCCGATATCGGTCGCAAAGGTCTTCAGATTGCGATTATTGACGCCGATCAGTTCACAGTCGGTCTGCAGAGCCGCTTCCAGCTCCTCCTCATTGTGCACCTCAAGCAGCACATCGAGGCCCAGATCACCTGCGACCCCGCTGAATTCGCAGAGTTCAGCAACCGAGAGCATCGCCGCGATCAGCAGCACCGCATCGGCACCATGGACGCGCGCTTCGACGATCTGATAGGGATCGCAGATAAAATCCTTGCGCAGCAGCGGCAGCGAAACCTGCTCGCGGATCAAGCCCAGATAACGCAGGTGACCGTAGAAGAACTGCTCATCGGTCAACACCGACAGACAGGTCGCCCCATGCTGCTGATAGATCTCGGCGATCTCGAGCGGATCGAAGTCTTCGCGGATAATCCCCTTGGATGGGGAACCCTTCTTGACCTCGGTGATCAACGCCGTCCAGCCAGATTCGTTGGCAGTGCGCAGTGCACGGACAAAACCACGTGGCACATCTTCGACATCGCCGACCCGCGCACGGAGTTCGGTCAGCGACATCGCCGCCTTGGCTGCGGCGACCTCCTGCTTTTTCACCTCGACGATCTTATCCAGAATCATAAAATGAACATCTCACACAAAAAATGGCTAAGCATAGATTTCGATCTACAAGGCTTGGGAGTTTTTCAGGGGTGAAGACAAACCTGAGTATGTCAAAGTCCTGAAAAGATTCCGTAACGCCGTAGGGCGGACTTTTTGCGACGCCATCATTGATTGGTCATCCGTACCAGGGATTCAAGTTTCGCCAGAGCCAGCCCGCCATCGAGAACCGCCGCAATCTGATCCATGCCGTCGGGGATCGACCCGGCGAGGCCCGCCGCCACCAGCGCATAGGCGCCATTCAAAATCACAATATCGCGTTTTGGACCCTTTTCACCGGCTAGGATCGAACGCACGATCGCGGCATTGATCTCGGCATCGCCGCCCTGCAGCTCTTCGAGGCGACAGCGCTTCAGCCCAAACTGCTCCGGTTCAATCGTCTCCAACTCAACCATGCCACCCGAGATGACCGCCACCTTGGTCGACCCGGTCAGGGTGATCTCATCCATGCCGTCTTCGCCATGAACGACGAAGCCGCGCTGGCAACCGAGTCCAGCCAACACCCTGGCCAGCGGTTCGACCAGTTCGGCACTGAACACACCAAGAACCTGGCGATTGGCCCCGGCCGGGTTGGTCAGGGGGCCAAGGACGTTGAAGATGGTGCGGATACCGACCTCACGTCGTGGACCGATGGCATGCTTCATCGCAGAGTGCAGCGCCGGGGCAAAGAGGAAACCGACACCGACCTCATCGATACAGCGGGCGACCTGCTCGGGGGTCACATCGAGATTGACTCCCAGCTTCTCCAGTACATCGGCACTGCCGCAGGTCGAGGAGATACTCCGATTGCCGTGCTTGGCGACCTTGCCGCCGCAAGCCGCAACCGCCAGGGCGACGGTGGTCGAAACATTGAAGGTCTTGGTACCGCTGCCACCGGTCCCGCAGGTATCGATGATCGTCTCGCGGTCGATATTGATCTCTTCGCGGTCGATATCGACCACGCCACCAACCCTGATCGGGGTCGCCCGCTCACGCATCACCTTTGCTGCGCCGGTGATTTCAGCGACCGTTTCGCCCTTCATGCGCAGCGCAGTGATAAAGGCACCGATCTGCGCCGGGGTCGCTTCACCACCCATGATCTGGCTCATCACCTCGATCATCTCCCCCTCGGAGAGATCGTGCCGCTCGACTACCTTAGCGATCGCCTGCTTGATCATATTGTCGCCTCCCGACTGACGCTTGGGAATCTATCTATAAACCCTGAGAAACTTAGCCACCAAGACACCAAGGGCACCAAGACAGCCGGAGCAAAAGCCATATTCAGGCCTGGGCTTAGCCTCGTGTATCAATACATAAACAAAATTCTCTTTGGATTTTCACAAAACAACCAGGCCCTGCTTGGTGGACTTGGTGTCTTGGTGGCAAACTAGCCTTTGACTTCGCGGCTCATCTTCAAGAAATTGCCCAGCAGCTGCATCCCGGATGTAGTCAAGATCGACTCGGGATGAAACTGCAGCCCCCAGACCGGCAGCTCGCGATGCGCAAGTGCCATGATCACATCGCTATCGGTCCAGGCGGTCACCTGCAGACATTCGGGCAGACTCGAACGCTCGGCAATCAACGAATGGTAGCGGGTCGCCTCGAACGGATTATCGATCCCGGCGAACAGCTCACTGCCGTCATGTTCGATCATGCTGGTCTTGCCGTGCATCAGCCGATCCGCGCGCACCACCTTACCACCGAAGGCGGCGGTAATCGACTGGTGGCCCAGGCAGATGCCGAGCAGCGGGATTTTGCCGGCGAAATGTCGGATCGCCTCGACCGAAATCCCGGCCTCATTCGGGGTACAGGGCCCGGGAGAGATCACCAGGTGCTGCGGTGCCATCTTTTCAATATCGGCGATATCCAACTTGTCGTTACGCACCACCTCAACCTCTTCACCCAGTTCCATAAAATACTGCACCAGGTTGTAGGTGAAGCTGTCGTAGTTATCGATCATCAAAAGCATGCAACTAGTCCAAACCTTTATTGGCCATCTCGATGGCGCGTTTGACGCCTCTAGCCTTGTTGAGGGTCTCCTGATGTTCCATCTCAGGATCGCTGTCGGCGACAATCCCGGCCCCGGCCTGCAACAGAATCCGCTCTTTTTCGACCATCAGGGTACGGATAGCGATGGCCAGATCCATGTTGCCGCTGAACGAAAAATAACCGACCGCACCACCATATATGCCACGGCGATGGGGCTCGAATTCGTCGATGATCTCCATCGCGCGAATCTTGGGCGAACCGGAGAGTGTCCCGGCCGGGAAGGCGGCGCGAAAGACATCGAAGGCATCCAGGCCCTCGCGCAACTTGCCCCGCACGTTGGAAACGATATGCATCACGTGGGAATAACGCTCGATCACCATCAGCTCGCTGACCTCGACGCTGCCGGCACGGGCCACCCGGCCGACATCATTGCGGCCAAGATCGATCAACATGACATGCTCGGCGCACTCCTTGGGATCGGCCAGCAATTCCTCTTCGTACTGACGATCCTCTTCGGCAGTCGCGCCACGCGGGCGGGTACCTGCAATCGGCCGGACCTCGACCTGCTCACCCTCTTTGCGCACCAGCACCTCAGGTGAGGCACCAACCACCAGGTTGTCACCGAAGCGCAGAAAATACATATAGGGCGACGGGTTGATGGTGCGCAGGGCACGGTAGATATCAAAGGGATCGGCCTGCAGCTTGCCTTCGAAGCGTTGCGACAGCACCACCTGAAAGATATCGCCCGAGCGGATATATTCCTTGCAATCCTCGACCGCCTGACGGTAGCCGGCGGGGGTAAAATTAGGAGTCAGCGTCTGCTCCGGGGCCTCTTGCTGCTGAGCAATCCGATGCGGCAGGGGCTGTCTGAGCTGCTCAATCAGGCCATCGATGCGGGCGACCCCACGCTCATAGGCCCGTTGTGGATCCTCCCCTTCAGCCAGATGGACATTACACACCACCTTGATCTTCTGCCGCATGTTGTCGAAGATCAAGAGTCCTTCGGTCAACATAAAGCAGGCATCCCAATTGTCGCTGTCGCGCTCATTCTTATTGGGAAGATCCTCAACGAAGCGCACCATATCGTAGCCGAGATAACCGACTGCACCACCGAAGAAACGGGGCAGACCCTCAACCTCGACCGGCCGATAGGCGCCGAGCAACTCTTGCAGCTTGGCGATCGGATCATCGGTCTCGCCGCTCTGCTCCAGGCTGTCGTTATGAACGACCTCAAAATAACGGTCACGACAGCGAAAGATCCGCGCCGGACCGCTGCCCAAGAAGGAGTAACGCGCCCACTTCTCGCCGCCTTCGATCGATTCGAGCAGAAAAGAGGTGTTGCCGTCATCTATCTTGCGGAAGGCGGAAACCGGGGTCTCCATGTCCGCGAGGATTTCACGATAGACCGGAATCAGGTTGCCCTGTTGTGCCAGAGCCGAGAATTCTTGTCGGGAGGGGAGATACATGTTGGACCTATCACGGGCAAAAATAGAAATTTCTACCACTTAAAGCCGCGAAAAGTCAAGGATTGACGGGCGCTTGACCACTCGCGACCCCCCATAGCGAAAGACTAAAAAAGGAGCTGCCCGACCAGGGGCAGCTCCTCTTCATTCTTCATCTGCGATAAACAGGCTTACTTCTTCTTGGCCTTAGCAGCACGAGCCTTGGCCAGACCACCAGCCAGGTCTTTATCAAGAGCCATCTGACGTCTGCTCTCAATATAATCCTTAGCGGCCAAAGTCGTTCCGGCAGGAATATCAAACATGGTGCGATACTCTTTAGGGGTCATCTCGTGGGCAGTGCCCAGGTGACGCTTAAGAGTAACGAAACCCTTGCCACAAATCATGCAAGTAATCTGCTTCTTACCAAAGGCTTTACGCTTGGAGATGGCAGGAGCAGCAGATGCTTGCTCTTCTTCTCCAGGAACAGGAGCAGCTTCGCCCTTATCCAACGCAGACAATGCTGCATGGAGTTCAGTAAGCTCAGCAAAAAGCTCATCTTTTGTCATCTCTGTCGAGGCGGCATGAGCAGATACGATTTGTGCGGCTAATTCGGTAATAGTAGGCATTGTTTTGTCCGTTGGTTAGAGGGAGTTTTGTAGAAATATTTTATAAAGGTAGAACATGTTTGCTGACTTATCAATACAAAGATGGGAATTAGTGGATAATATTTACATTTAAAGGTGTATTCGATGTTTTTTTGATATTTGGATTAGATTCTCGACGATAAACAGGAAATCGCTCGGAGAGTTGTGGGCATTCATCAATGGTCACGAGAGACAAAAAAGGCCTACCCTGTTTCCAGGTGAACCCTTCCTGCTTATATACCGTGAATGATAAGAAAGATTGAATTTTTATTCGAGTCCAGCATGGTTTCCCGTGTTGAACTCGAAATATTCGAATAATTCATAAAATAATAATTGCATCCTCAACAACATGGAGTTATGGTCTCGGCAAATGTCGACAATCGACATCCGACAAACCAACAGCAGGGAGGTTTTGCCCAGAATGGTGATTAACAAGTCGACCTACAAGGATTATGTCGTTGCTCATGTCTACGAACGGCTGCAAAAAGGCGAGCTGAACCCGGGGGATCAGGTGCTGGAGAGCCGACTGGCCACCGAGTTGGGCCTGAGCCGCGCGCCTATTCGCGAGGCGCTGCAGCAGCTGGTGGGCGACGGTCTGCTGACCTACAAACCGCAGGTCGGAAACTTCGTCGCTGCCCTCTCGCCCAAGGAGATCATCGATGCCTATGTGACCCGTGGCCTACTGGAAGGGTTTGCGGTGGCCGAGGCCCTTGAGGGTTTCACCGAAGAGGATCTGGAAGATCTGGAGGAATACTGCCTGCAGATGGAGAAGCACGCCCGGCGCGGCAAACAGAAGGAGCTGATCGAGATCGGCACCGAATTCCATCACCTGCTCTTCAACAAGAGCAACAACATCCAATTGATCGAGTATACCCAGCGGCTCAGCCACAAGCTCCACCTGCTCTTTTACAAGCACTGGGCCAGCCTCTATACACCAGAGGAGATTCGTGATCGCCATCAAGCATTGGTGTGCGTACTCCGCCGAAAAGAGCGGCCCCTTGTAGAACAGGCGTTAAGAGAACACTACAACGAAACCGGGCAGAAGGTCGCCCGCTTCTACAATGAGAATGAAGAAGGAGTATAACGAAAATGCCTAATGGACAACACGAGGTTCATCTCAACCTGAATGTGCGCGGGCTGCCGGTCTCGGCGACCCTGGGAATTAACGAACAGAGCAACCAGCTGCTCGCCGAGGGAAAGCAAGTCTTCAAACTCGGCCTGGGCCAATCCCCCTTTCCGGTTCCGGCGCCGGTGGTCAGGGAGCTACAGACCAACGCTCACCAGAAAGATTACCTGCCGGTCAAGGGCTTGCCTGCCCTCTGCGACGCAGTCGCCGGTTACTATCGACGTACCCAGGGCTTGAGTCTTCGCGGTGAGGATATCCTGATCGGACCCGGCTCCAAGGAGCTGATGTTCATCCTCCAGCTGGTCTACTACGGTGATCTGGTCATCCCGACTCCCAGCTGGGTCTCCTACGCGCCTCAGGCCCATATCATCGGGCGCCACGTGCGCTGGTTGCAGACTCAAGCGGAGAACAACTGGTTGCTGACCTCGGCCGAGCTCGAAAAACTCTGCGCCAAGGATCCGACCAAGCCAAGGATCGTCATCCTTAACTACCCGAACAATCCGACCGGCTGCTCCTATTCGACCGAACAGCTGCAAGAGTTGGCCGCGACTGCGCGCAAATACAAGATCATCCTGCTCTCCGACGAGATCTACGGCGAACTGAATTATCAGGGTAACCACCAGTCGATCGCACGTTACTACCCGGAGGGGACCATCATCGCCAGCGGCCTGAGTAAGTGGGCCGGTGCCGGCGGCTGGCGACTGGGAACCTTCGCTTTTCCGGCCGAACTCGACTGGCTGCTCGACGCAATGGCCGTCGTCGCCAGCGAGACCTTCACCGCGACCAGTGCCCCGATCCAGTATGCAGCGGTCAGCGCATTCAAGGGCGGCGACGAGCTGGAATACTACCTGATGCAATCACGCCGCATACTGCGCTCGCTGTCCGGCTGGATCTGGCAATCGCTGTCAGAGGCCGGATTGAAGGTGGCCCGTCCCGACGGCGCCTTCTACATGCTCCCCGATTTCGAACCGCTGCGCCCCCAACTTGAGGCGCGCGGCATAGAGAACAGCGAGCAGCTCTGCCAACGGATACTCGACGAAACAGGGGTGGCGATGCTACCCGGCAGCTGCTTCGGTCGCCCCGAGCAAGAGTTGACGCTGCGCCTCGCCTTTGTCGATTTCGATGGCGCCCGTTCGCTGGCGGCGGCAGAACAGGTCCCGGCCGATCAGGAGCTGAACGATGACTTCCTGCGTCAATACTGTGAAAAGGTCCTGACCGCCATCGAGCGGGTTTGTGATTGGCTGCAGCAGACGAAATAAGTCGAAGACAAAGATTCACAGGGACGACTCGGTGCCGGATATTTCGGATATCAGCCTGAGTCGTCCCTGCCTCATCATCCAGGCTGGAGATTAAGCATGAAAGCGGTTTTCACCGATGCCCGTGAAGCACTCAAAGGGCTGACCCAAGACAAGATGACCATTGCAGCCGGGGGCTTCGGCCTCTGCGGCATCCCCGAACAGCTGATCATCGCCCTGCGTGACAGCGGCGCCAGGGAGCTGACCGTGGTCAGCAACAACGCCGGGATCGACGATTTCGGCCTGGGGCTGCTCTTGCAGACCCGGCAGATCAAGAAGATGATCTCTTCCTACGTCGGCGAGAATGCCCTCTTCGAACAGCAGTATTTAAGCGGTGAACTGGAACTGGAATTGACCCCCCAGGGCACCCTGGCAGAGAAGTTGCGCGCCGGCGGCGCAGGCATCCCGGCCTTCTACACCCGCACCGGCTACGGTACCCTGTTGGCCGAGAACAAACCGACGGCAGCCTTCGGCGATAAAGATTATGTCCTTGAAGAGAGTATCGTTGCCGACCTTGCGGTGATCAAGGCCTGGCGGGCCGACAGGCACGGCAACCTGCAGTTTCGCAAGACCGCGCGCAACTTCAATCCGCTCTGCGCCAAGGCGGGACGCATCTGCGTGGCCGAGGTCGAAGAGATCTGCGAAACCGGCAGCCTCGATCCCGATCAAATCCACTTAAGCGGCAACTACGTCGACCGCATCCTGCTCAACCCGACGCCGACCAAGCCGATCGAACAACGCACCATCGCCGGTGGCACCAGCTTAAAAGGCTTCAGCCCCAAACGCGAATGGATGGCCAGACGGGTGGCCCAGGAATTTGCCGACGGCATGTACGCCAACCTGGGGATCGGCATGCCGACCCTGGTCTCCAACTACCTGCCGGACGACATCCAGGTGGTCATGCAATCGGAGAACGGTCTGCTCGGCATCGGCCCCTTCCCGAGCGAAGAAGATCTCGACCCCGACCTGATCAATGCCGGCAAGCAGACCATCACAGAACAGCCGGGCAGCAGCTACTTCGACAGCGCCGACTCCTTCGCCATGATCCGTGGCGGTCATATCGACCTCTCGGTCCTCGGCGCGATGCAGGTCTCCGCCAACGGCGATCTGGCCAACTGGATGATCCCCGGTGCCATGGTCAAGGGTCCCGGCGGCGCCATGGATCTGGTCTCCGGGGTCAAAAAAATCATCATCATGATGGATCACTGCGCCAAGGACGGTTCACCCAAGATCCTCGAAGAATGCAGTCTGCCGCTGACCGGCAAGAATGTCGTCGACCTGCTGGGGACCGACCTTGGTGTGTTTGAGGTTGATGCGGAGAAAGGCCTGAGGTTGATCGAACTGGCTCCGGAATCGAGCCTGGAGCTGCTCAAGGAAAAGACCGGCTGCGCCTTCGTTGTTGCCGATGATCTGAAGTCTAACCTGCAGGGGCCATTAGCATAATGTGTAATGAATTAACTGGATCCCCGGCACCAACGACCCTGACACTCGCCTGAAACTTAAATACAATACTTGTTAATTTAAGTTTTCTCCAGTAACCTTAAATAAGAAGTTATCTTATTTAAGGTTACTGGATTATTATATGCGGAAAAAAAATCTCTCACCAACTCGCCAAAAACTACTCGTTCCCGTTGAAGGCTATTCCGGGGCACAGGCACTTATCCCACCACCAACACCGCATAAGCTGGCACTTTCGGGAAGCTACAGGAACGAGCTAAGTCGTGCCCATAAAGCATTAGACCTATTAGAAGAAGTTTCGGACCGACTCCCTAATCCAAATCTCATTACCAGGACAGCGGACCGACGCGAAGCAGTGCGCAGCAGTCAGATCGAAGGCACCAGTTCGGATATGAACGACTTGCTGACTTATGAGGCAACGGGTAGTGATGTGGGGATGCCACCAGATGTCCGCGTCACAAAAAACTATCTAGTCGCACTGGAGAAAGGACTAAGTAAGGTTCGGGAGGCTGGAGCCTCAGCGATAGATAGTTGCCTGATAAAAGAAATCCACTCACACCTGATGGATAGAGTAGATTACAGTGGAACACCCGGACAATTCAGGGATAAGCAAAATTGGATCGGAGGGGGTGGAAACATCTATAATGCTCTCTTGGTTCCTCCACCACACACACATGTACCAGCCTGCATGGAAGATCTGGAGACATTGCTCCAGTATTCCGCATCTGAAGAGGAGCAGATGGTTCTCTCGATTGTGATTCGGATGGCAATAGCGCATGTACAATTCGAGAGTATCCACCCCTTCATTGATGGGAACGGCCGGGTCGGTAGGATCTTGCTCCCTTTGATGGTGGCGGCCGAGGGATATCCTCCGGTTTACCTGGCAGGTTACCTGAAAGATAATCAGCGGGAGTATTATGATACGTTGGCTGGGGTTCAGCTTAAAGACGAGTGGGCCGAGTGGGTTAGTTTCTTTGCCCTTGGGGTGGAATCCGCGGCACAGGAATCAATAAGAACAGGTCTTGCGCTAGAAAGGGTCCTGGTTAAATGGAAAGAGTCGGTATCCGAACTTGGATTAAGATCTCACTCTATCCTGCACAAGTTCCCGGAACTCATGATTGGCACCCCGGTTTTGACGGTCCACCAAGCCAAGGATGCATTAAAGACTTCGTTTCCATCGGCCAGCGCAGCCCTGGCACAACTAGAGAAAATGGGGATACTGGCTCGAACAAACGAATATCGTCGCAACAGAGTTTTCGTCGCGAAAGAGGTCATCGATATCCTCAATCGGCCGTCAGGTGGCGAGGATATCGACTTATATCTAGACACTCCACAGTTTCGCAAAACTTAGGAGTTTTGAGATAAATCTCTCAACGAGGAGTGTGCTTTAAATCCTAAGGTGATGCAGGACCTCAATATAGAACAACTTATAAGACAGCCCCGGCTCGTAAAAACAGGCTGGGGCTTTCTTGTGTTACGAATGGTGATCTATCGGAATGAGTTCCTCTTCAGCTTCAACCGGCGCTCTTCAGCGGCGTGGTTTATCCGCGTCC
>JAUXIR010000342.1 GCA_030620915.1 Geopsychrobacter sp.
CGGGCTGTATGAACGACTGCGCCGAGGCCTGCATCAAGGATATTGCCCTGCTCGGCACACCGAAGGGTTGGCATCTGCAGGTCGGCGGCAACGGTGGATCAGCCCCCAGATTAAGCCAGCGCCTGCTGGAACATATCTCCCGCGAGGAAGAGGCCGTGGTTGCAGTCGAGCGATTGTTCGAGTGGTTTATTGGCCAAAACCGTAAATGCCGGATCGGTAAGTTGATCGAAGAAGTCGGACTTGATGCCGTGCGTGATATCGCCCGGGGAGAGAGTAGCGCTTGAGCCTGAGTTAAGCTTCTTTGCGCAGCACCAGCAATTCGAGCATGCCGAAGTAAAAGGAGCACGAACTGGTCAGTTGCAGCCCCTGTTCGGTCAGCATGCGCCGTAGTTCGACGCGGTCGGGAAAGGTCTTCAGGCTGGCGGCGATGTAGGCGTGGATTTCCGGGTTGCCGTGCAGCAGCAGACCCCAGAGCCCGCACCAGTATTTCAGCAGCAGGGCATCCAGCTTCTGCCGGCTCGGCCGGATCGACTTGGAAAAATCGAGCAGGGCCACCACGCCGCCCGGTTTCATGACCCGTGAGATCTCCTGCAGGGCAGGTTCAATGTCGGGCGCGTTGCGGATCGCGTAGCTGCCGGTCAGGATGTCGACGCTCTGCTCTTCGAGTCCGGTTGCGCACATATCCCGTCGTTCAAAGCATATATTGTCGGTCCGCTGTCTCCGCCGGGCGCGTTCGAGCATCGGCTCGGCAATATCCAGCCCCAGAATCTCTCCTTGCGGGTATCTTTCTGCCAGCGCAAAGACGATATCGCCGGTGCCGCAGGCCAGATCGACGCAGCGGGGTGCACCGCCATCCGGCAGGGCTGCGATCAAGCGGTTTTTCCAGGCTCTGTCGCGGCCCAGGGACATCGCCACAGTGGCGATGTCGTAGCGTGAGGCCGCCTCGGAAAAGTGCGCTTCGTTGAAGCTGCGCTTTTTTACCGGGTCATGCAGGTGGTCACGGATCTTGAGGGCAAATCTGGGTTTCATTGCGGCTCCGGTTTTTTTGGGGAACGTTTGTTGGCGGAAGCGGGCCGATAAGACCACATGCTGCCACCGTGCATGGACTCGAAGAGCTCGTCATAGGCCTCTAGCGCCTGGTCCCGATTCTGGGTGTCGATGCGTACCGCCTTGTCGGCAAATTCATGACACCAGCGGCACTCTTCACAGTCGGCATCGAGGCAGCCAGCATCAAAAAAGCGATCGATGAAACCGTCGAGGGCGCGATTATCGATATAGACCGGCGGTTCTCCTTCGATCGGCTTGATCATGCCGCGTAGTTCGGCCAGGCGTTTTAGGGGCAACATGCGCAGCGGGTTGGCCATAAAGGGTCGGATAATAAAGCGCAGCATCCAGCCCAGCCCCTTATTATAGTGACGCTCCCCGCCCTTGATCCCCTGAAAGCCGTAGGGCTGCACCAGGTCGAGCAGGTTGCCGTCGAAATGGCGTTCGGAGTAAGCCTTGACCCTTGCCAGCATCACCTCGGTCGGCAGGTCGCGTTCGGCGATCTTGAACAGGTCGTAACCCAGCTTTTCATAGACCGGGATGTCGTCCGGGCGAATCCATTCGGAGCGGATGTAGTTGACCGGATCCTTGAGTTTCATTTCGGTGCATTTGAGAAAGCACCAGTCGACGAAAAACCCCCTGTTCTGATGCCCACTCTGCCCGGCATGGGCGAGGGCGTTCATGTGCATCGGTGAGAGCGCGCAACCGCTCAGACAGTTGTTGTTGGCCATCAGTTCCAGGTCGCAGCTGACCGACTTGCGGATCTGTTTGAGGGTCTTGAATTCGCGGTTGACCAGGATACTGTCGAGCACGATGCAGTCGGCGCCCATTTCGTCCCACATCTGTGCCTTGCGCACCCGGTCGATGCCGCCGAAGACCGAAATTCTGACCTTGAGGCGCGGGTAGCGGGTCTTGATCAGCTTGAGCATGAAGGGGGTGGCGACCGTGACCGAACTGCAGCCGATCTCATCGATCCAGGCGAGCAGGCGGTTGATTTTTTTTTGCCCCTTGCGGGTGATTTCGAGGTTGCCCAGGCAGGAGGCATTGAGCAGGTAATTAAAGGCGATCCCCGCTTCTTGGGCCTGGCGGACATGGGCGGCCAACTCTTTTCTGGAGATCTTGCCGAGCTGGAGAGAAGCGCGGCCGCCGCCGACCACATCTTCGCGCAGCTTGCCGAACAGTTCCACCACCGGGTAGGGCTTGAGAGCGGGAATCAGTTCCGGGTCAAAATTGGTTGCGACACTGAGTCTCATGCTTCTACTCCTTTTTCTGCAACAGGGACCATTCGGTTTTGAGCCAGCCGGTCGTGGGCGGGAGCTCTTTCAGCCGGTCTAACAGGGCATCTGCCGACAGGCCCAGCGAATCGCGACTGATTTCGTACAGGGAGCCGCCGGCGTAGCGGCGCGAGACCTCGAGTCGCTTCAGCAAGCGCCGTTCGAGAATCTGGAACCTCCCCGGGGCGCCGGACAGAGCAGGGGCGAAGATCTCGATCCGGGCTGCTTTCTCACTCAGGATAAACTCGATGAGCATCGCCTGGCGTCGTTCCTTGCGCTCTTTGCGCTGTTTGAATCCGGCCCAGATCTCTGAGAAGCCCTGGGAGAGGGCCTCGATATAACGTTGCGAATCGGCATGGCCCACCTTTGACTCGGGCCAGAAACGATCCTCTTTGCGCTGGATGACCGAGAGGACTCTTTTGAGGATCTTGCTGTACAGAATCGTCTGCAATACGATGGCGTCATCGCGCA
>JAUXIR010000100.1 GCA_030620915.1 Geopsychrobacter sp.
AAGCCGAAGCCGAAGCCGAAGCCGAAGCCGAAGCCGAAGCCGAAGCTAAACCGGAGCCGGTTAATCTGTTGGAGCGTTTTCGTGCCGGGATTGCCAAGACCCGCTCAACTCTGGTCGGTCGGGTTGACGCACTATTGAGTGCTGGGCGTAAGATAGACGAAGAGCTCTTTGAGGACCTTGAAGAAGTTCTGATAACCGCTGATCTCGGCTTGCAGACCACCCAGGTGCTGCTGGCTGCCCTCGAAAAACGCAGTAAGGCTGAAGGTCTCAGGGATGCGTCACAATTGCGTGCGGCTTTGATGCTGGAGATGGCCGAGCTAATGGTTGATGCTGAGCCTCTTGTCACCAAGCGTGAAGATGGGCCCTTTGTGTTGTTGGTCATTGGGGTCAATGGTGTCGGGAAAACCACGACGATCGGTAAGTTGGCCCGTCAATTCACGCAACAGGGACTCAAGGTTGTGCTGGGGGCAGGAGATACCTTCCGCGCGGCAGCTGCTGAGCAGTTGGCGGCCTGGGGGGAGCGCGCCGGAGTCGACGTGATACGGCATGCCGAAGGGGCTGACCCCGGTGCGGTTGCCTTCGATGCAGCCCGTGCCGCAGTGGCCCGTAAGGCTGATATCCTGATTCTCGATACCGCCGGTCGCTTACACACCAAGCTCAACCTGATGGAAGAATTGAAAAAGATGCGCCGTGTGCTGGAGAGAGAAATCCCTGGAGCACCCCATCTGACCCTGCTGGTCCTTGATGCGACTACGGGGCAGAATGCTTTGATTCAGGCCCGCCAGTTTCATGCCGCGGTTGGAATTGACGGGATTGCGCTAACCAAGCTCGATGGTACGGCCAAGGGGGGGATTGTGGTCGCGATCGCCTGTGAGCTTGGGCTGCCGGTTCGCTATATCGGGGTCGGCGAGGGAGTTGATGACCTCCAGGAGTTCAATTCGCAGAATTTTGTCACTGCTTTGTTTGAAAACTGACCGATAATCTTGACTTTTCCGGTATGAGCGCCTAGATTTCGGAGAAGTGTCACATATGGGTGTTTCCACTATGGGCCAGCTCGAAAATGCAGTCGATCGGCTTTTGCAACGCAATGCTCAGCTACAGGATCATTGTACCCGTCTGATTGCTGAGCAGGAATTTTGGCGGCAACAGCGGCAAGATATGCTGGTTGAAATCGAAGGTTTGCTGTCAGAGCTAGAGCTGTTGCGGGAGCAGCAAGCATGAGTGCGACTGTTAAGGTTCATCTTCTGGGCCGTGATTACCTGCTGCGCAGTCAGGGTGACCCTGATCTGGTGCAGGAAGCCGCAATTCTTGTCGAAGAAAAACTTTCGGGCTTATCCCGATCGGTATCGGTCGATACCCGTGACAGATATATGCTGGCCATGCTCAATCTGGCCGGAGAGTATCTGCAAGAAAAGCGTAAGAATCAAGCGTTTGAAGTTGAACGGCAGGGGCAGCAGAACACTCGCTTGGTTGACGAGCAACAGTTGAAGAAAATCGAAGCTGAACTGATCGAGCGGATCGAAAACGCGCTTGACCGCTAAGAAATAACCCTGAACTTCGGGGCTGGAAGATAGATTGTTTTATCGCAAGTCATGTATGGCTGAACAAACTCAGACTGTCCGTTCTGCGGACGGCTTCAACGGGGAACCTCTTTATGCAGGTGCGACCCCGCAGATTTTTTGATCTGGATATGATCGCTGTTAAGTCCGATCCCCTTTTTCTGCCGCAAGTAACTTTGTCTTGGTTTGCTAGATGAGGGTAATCTGAACAGTCTGACGTTTGTTGGGGTTGATGCCTCTCCTGCCTGATCTGCTTCTTTTCCGCCCTGGAGATATTCGGAGTTTGAATGTCTCTGCCTTTGGACAAAAACTCTATTCGAACGGCCCTGTTGCGGCAACGTAAGCTGCTCTGTCGCGCAGAAATCGAAGCGAAGAGTGCGGCCGCACAGGCGCAATTGCTCAGCCTGCCTGCTTTTCAGCGGGCGAAGATGTTGGCGCTCTATAGCCCGATCCGTAATGAAGTCGAAACGGACCGTCTTTTGACCGCTGCTCTGGCTGCGGGTAAGCAGGTTTGTTACCCCTGCGTTTTTGCTGATGAACTGCTTTTTTTTCAGGTGCAATCGCCAGCCGACCTGCAGGTTGGTTGTTTCGGAATCTGCGAGCCCGATCGTCAGTCGATCGAGATCGATTCGGCCCAGATAGAGCTGCTGCTGGTTCCGGGGGTCGCCTTTGATCGCCATGGCCATCGGTTAGGTTACGGGCGTGGTTACTTTGATCGTCTGTTGGATGATGGTTGTTTTGCCGGATTGAGTGTCGGGTTCGGTTACGATTTTCAGATTCAAGAAAGGTTGCCGGCAGAAGAGCATGATCAGAAGGTTAAGCTGCTGGTTACTGATAAGGGAATTTTCTCCCCGTTGTAAATTCTAATGACGGGTTAACCATATATTCTGCTGGGAGGTATCTACCGTGGAGATGGAACTTCTGATTGTTGTGATGGTCCTCGCTGCTTTGGCGGCCGGGGTTTTTATTGGAATGATTCTGCGACGCAAGTTGTCGGAATCGAAACTCGCAAATGCCAATGCTGCCGCGGATCAACTTGCGGCTGAGGCTAAAAAAGAAGCTGGTTCGATTGTCAAGGAGGCCACGATTCAGGCCAAGGATCTTGTGCTGCAGGCCAAGACCGGTTGGGAGGCCGAAGCGCGTGAATTGCGCAAGGGGATCCAGGTACAGGAAAATCGACTTCAGCAGAAAGAGGAAAACTTTGAGCGCAAGGCTGGCGTTCAGGAACTCCGGATTGCCGAGCTCGACAAGAAAGAGCATCAGTTGCAGTCATTGGATGGCCAGTTGAAGAAGCGTGATAGCGAAACCCTTCAACTGGTTTCCGCGCAACGCGAAAAGCTGGAGGAGATCTCCGGTATGAGCGCAGAGCAGGCTAAGCAGCAGCTGATCGAGGCGATGCAAGACGAGGCGAAACATGACGCTGCGCGGAGCATCAAGCAGATCGAAGATGAAGCGCGGGAGGTTGCAGACAAGAAGGCCCAGATGATCATATCTGTGGCGATTCAACGTTATGCCGGCGACTATGTCGCGGAGAAGACTGTCAGCGTAGTCCCTTTACCGAATGACGAAATGAAGGGACGTATCATCGGCCGCGAAGGGCGAAATATTCGTGCAATCGAAGCGGCCACCGGCATCGACCTGATTATTGATGATACGCCGGAAGCGGTAGTTATCTCTGGGTTTAATCCGGTGCGGCGTGAAGTCGCCCGCATTTCGCTTGAGAGCTTGATTGCCGACGGCCGTATTCACCCGGCGCGGATTGAGGAGTTGGTCGAAAAAGCTCAGAATGAAGTTGATGAAACAATTCGTGCGTCTGGCGAGCAGGCCACCTTCGATGTTGGTGTCCATGGCATCCACCCTGAGATCATAAAGTTGCTCGGTATGCTCAAGTATCGGACCTCATACGGACAAAATCAGTTGCAACACTCCCTTGAGGTTGCTTTTTTGTGCGGCATGATGGCCGGTGAACTGGGGGTTAACGTTAAACAGGCCAAGCGTGCCGGACTCTTACACGACATCGGTAAGGCCGTCAGTCATGAACTTGAGGGTTCGCATGCGGTCAATGGCGGTGACTTGGCGCGCAAGTATGGCGAGTCGGCTGAGATTGTTCATGCCATCTCTGCTCATCACGAGGATGAAAAACCCAATTCTGTTCTGGCGATCCTGGTCCAGGCCGCTGATGCCCTCTCCGGGGCCCGTCCGGGCGCCCGGCGCGAAACCTTGGAAACCTATGTCAAGCGGTTGCGCGAGCTGGAGGGAATAGGCACCTCTTTCGGCGGTGTTACGGGTTGTTTTGCGATTCAGGCCGGTCGCGAGATTCGTGTGATGGTCGCCAGTGATCAGATCTCTGACGCCAAGTCGCATGTCCTGGCCAAAGATATTGCACGTAAGATTGAAGAGGAGATGACATATCCTGGTCAGATCCGTGTCAATGTTATCCGCGAAACCCGCGCAGTTGAATACGCCAAGTAAACCGGCGCTGGAAAGGCATAAGGCTTGAATCTTCTTTTTGTGGGTGACGTCGTCGGCAAGGCCGGGCGGCAAATACTCAAGCAAAAACTCCCGTCGCTGATCGATCGTCACATGGTTGACCTGGTCGTGGTGAATGCCGAGAACGCTGCGGCGGGCTATGGCCTGACCCTGTCGGTCATGGATGAACTCTACCAGTCCGGAGCTCAGGTGCTGACTTCGGGGAATCATATTTGGGATAAGAAAGAGATTCTAGAGGTTCTCGATCGTGACGAACGATTGCTGCGTCCGCATAACTATCCAGAAGGGCTGGCTGGCCGTGGCTATGGCATCTTCGAGACCGCCGCAGGGTTGCCGGTGGCAGTGATCAACCTTGAGGGACGGGTTTTTATGAAGAACCTCGATTGCCCATTCAGGGCAGCCGATCGCATCCTTGAACAAGTCTCCGGCCGCGCCAAGATGATTTTTGTCGATTTTCATGCAGAGGCGACCAGTGAAAAGCAGGCTCTAGGGCATTATCTCGACGGTCGGGTCTCCGCCATGGTCGGCACCCATACCCATGTTCAGACCGCGGATGAAAAAATTCTGGCCGGTGGTACCGGCTATCTGACCGATGTCGGGATGACCGGTGCGCAGGATGCGGTGATCGGAAATCAGAAAGAGCCGGCCCTGCAGCGTTTCTTGACTCAGCTGCCGGTGCGGCTTGAGGTCGCCAAAAAAGATCCGTTACTTTGTGCCGTGCTGTTGACGATTGACGAAAAGACGGGTCGCTGTGAGGCGATTGAGCGCATCCAGAAAGGTCCGTAAGCTAGTGCGGGTTACGGAATAGAGCAATTGAAGCGCCTTCCTGGCTGCGACTGAAGCTCAGGAAAAGAGATAAACCTAACACTCTGAACAGATAAGTATTGAAAATGAATTTTGTCGAAGAATTGACCTGGCGTGGCATGATCCACGACATCATGCCCGGGACGGAAGAGCAGCTTCAGAAAGAAATGACGGCGGCCTACGTCGGGATCGACCCGACTGCAGACTCCCTGCATATCGGTCACCTGGTCAGCGTGATGATGCTCAAACATCTCCAGCTTGCCGGCCATAAGCCGATCGTGCTTGTCGGCGGGGCGACTGGCATGATCGGCGATCCGTCGGGGAAGTCGGTCGAGCGCAATCTGCTCGACGAGCAGACCCTCCGTCATAACGAGGCATGCCTGAGAAAACAGCTGGCGAAGTTTCTCGATTTTGAATCGGATGCCGCCAATGCCGCCGAGTTGGTCAATAATTACGACTGGATGAAAGACTTCAGTTTCCTGGATTTTATCCGCGACATCGGCAAGCATATTACGGTCAATTACATGATGGCCAAGGACAGCGTCAAAAAACGTCTGGGTGAAGAAGCCAAGATGGGGTTGTCCTTCACCGAATTTACCTATCAACTGGTTCAGGGTACCGATTTTTTACACCTGTACCGTGAGAAGAACTGCAAGTTGCAGATGGGCGGGTCGGACCAATGGGGGAACATCACGACAGGGACGGAGCTTATCCGCCGCAAGGAGAGTGGTGAAGCCTTTGCCCTGACCTGTCCGCTCATCACCAAGGCGGATGGCGGTAAGTTCGGGAAAACGGAAAGCGGTAACGTGTGGCTCGACCCGAAACTGACCACACCGTACAAGTTCTACCAGTTCTGGCTCAATGTCTCTGATGCCGATGCCGAGAAGTACATTAAAATCTTCACGCTCTTAGGCAGGGAGGATGTGGCAGCGCTGGTTGAAGAGCAGGAAGCTGCACCACACCTGCGACCGTTGCAGAAATGCCTGGCAAAAGAGGTCACCTGCATGGTTCATGACGAAGAAGAATACAGCAGGGCAGTTGAGGCTTCACAGATTCTTTTTGGCAAAGCCACGACTGAAAGCCTGGCAAAACTGGATAAGGAGACCTTCCTTGCTGTGGTTGAAGGTGTGCCGACCTATGAAATTGATCGTACCCAGCTCGATGCCGGTGTGCCGGTTGTAGAGCTGCTTGCCACCGAAACAGCGGTTTTCCCGTCTAAGGGTGAGCTGCGCCGTACGATAAAAGGGAACGGGCTCAGCCTGAACAAGGTCAAGCTGACCGATCAGGAATACCTGGTGACAGGGGGGGATCTTATCAACGAATCGTACCTACTGATACAGAA
>JAUXIR010000357.1 GCA_030620915.1 Geopsychrobacter sp.
CCCATATTTCAGCTCCTTTTCGGCCCATAGCTACGGCTATGAGCTCTCAAACGAGCCAAAATCTGTTCTCAAACTTCTGGATTTTCGCTTCGGCCCTTATTGTCGGACAGCCTCCTAGTAAACCAAAATTCCCTGGAGAGACCTTATGAGTTTAAACGGCAAAACCCTCTTTATCACTGGCGGTAGTCGCGGTATCGGGCTTGAAATTGCTTTGGCCGCGGCGCGTGAAGGGGCCAATATTGTCATCGCTGCGCGCAGTAATAAGCCGCGTCCGAAACTACCCGGGACTATCCATACCGCTGCGGAACAAATCGTCCGTGCCGGAGGGCAGTGCTTGCCGCTGGTGATGGATGTGCGGGATGAGAACCGGGTTGTGGAGTGTGCCGCTGAGGCTGCCGCGCATTTCGGCGCTATCGATATCCTGGTCAATAACGCCAGTGCTATCTACCTGGCGGGTTCCCTCGATGTTCCAGCCAAGCGCTTCGATCTGATGCAGCAGGTCAATATGCGGGGCACCTTTTTTGCCAGTCAGGCCTGTCTGCCCTACCTGCTCAAGGCGGATAATCCACACATCCTGACCCTGTCTCCGCCGATCAACTTTCAGCCCAAGTGGTTTGCCCGGCATACGGCCTATACTATCTCGAAATACGGTATGAGCATGTGTGTCTTAGGTCTCGCTGCCGAGTTTGGTCCACAGGGGGTTGGGGTCAATGCGCTCTGGCCAAGAACCGTGATCGATACCGCCGCGCTGGCGATGTTGAAAGGGATGGTCGAACCGAAAAACTGTCGCCGGCCGGCGATCGTGGCCGACGCCGCACTGGCTATTTTCAAGCGTGATGCTAAAGGCTGCAATGGCAACTTTTTTGTCGATGAGGATCTGCTGCGTGAAGAAGGTGTGACCGATTTTACCCATTATGCCGTTGCCGATGGAGAGCCTCTCTTTCCAGATCTTTTTCTGGAACCTTAATAATCACAAGCAATATTCGGTGCTGGTATTTAATTGCCGACATGCTATAGTGAGACCTTAATTGGAATTTATCAATCAAGGGGAGTTTTAATGTCCACAGATTTCCAGACTGTTGTCCGATCTATTGGTGATTTGCCGCCGATGCCGGCGGTTGCAACCAAGGTTTTGCAGATGTTGCAGAGCCCTGAGACCAATTTTTCTCAGTTAGGCGAAGCCATTTCGTCCGATCCGGCGGTCTCCGCTCGTCTGCTTAAGGTCGCTAACTCGTCTTTTTTCAGCCTTAAACGGCAGGTGAAGACCCTGGATCACGCTATTGCGATTGTCGGTGAGCGGACCCTGCGCTCATTAGTCCTGGCCGCCAGCCTCGAGGGGATGAACAAGTCGTACGGTTTGCTCGAAAAAATGCTGTGGGAAGACTCTATCGGTTGTGCAGTCGGATCTCGTTTTTTGGCGCGTCGTTTCAATACCGCGGACCCTGAAGAGGCATTTTTGGCCGGTTTGTTCAGGCATCTGGGGATGATTGTCATGAATTACAGTGATCCGGAGAGTTTCCGTTCGCTGGCTGAAGCAGTTTATGCCGGAGAAGGGAGTTTCGGTGAAATTGAAGGTTGCTATTTCCCCTATGCCCATGCAGTTGTGGGTGCTGCCGTTCTGAATAAATGGAACTTTTCGGATGATCTGATCCAGTGTACCTTGCACCATGAAGATATGGCTGTTGCGAAGGATGAGAACGAAATCCAGTATCGGCTTACCGCGACCGTGAGTCTGGCCGACAGGGTTTGTGCTCGAATCGGCATCGGTGCCCGCGAGCCGGATGAATCGATCAATGTTCTTGATTCGAAAGCCGCTGAAGCCTTGGTCCTTGATCAGGGGCAGGTTGATATAGCGATTGAGCAAGTAGAAGAGATCTTCACTGAAAATCGAGATAACTTCTTAAACTGACATTCAGAGAAAAAATAACTATAAAAAAGAGAGGTGATATTCACCTCTCTTTTTTTGTGCCGTCAATTCGGGTATGTTAGCCTGAATCTAAATTGGTGGAGTATTTTAATTGATTAAAGAACGTCTGGATAAATTGCTTGTTGATCATGGTCTGGTCCAATCTCGGGAAAGAGCCAGGGCTTTGATTCTGGCTGGGCAGGTCGTTGTTGATGATCACCGAGTCGATAAGGCTGGCGCGCGTTTTGCTCTCGATGTCGAGTTGCGGATTAAGGGGACCGACATCCCTTATGTCTCGCGCGGCGGACTAAAACTTGAGAAGGGCCTGCTCTGTTTTTCGCTTGATGTGCAGGACCGTATCGCCATAGATGTCGGTGCCAGTACCGGCGGATTTACCGACTGTCTGCTTCAGCGCGGTGCGGCCAAGGTTTATGCGGTGGATGTCGGCTACGGACAACTCGCATGGAAATTGCGCGAAGATCCCCGGGTGGTGAATCTCGAACGGTGTAATATCCGCGATCTCAGCGCCGAACAGTTGGATCAGGCGCCGTCACTGGCAGTTATTGATGCCAGCTTTATCTCACTGTCCAAGGTACTCCCTCCAACACTTGCTCTCTTGACCGCTGACGCCTGGGTTATCGCCCTGATTAAGCCGCAATTTGAAGTTGGTCGTGGGCAGGTCGGTAAGGGTGGGGTTGTGCGTGATGAAAAACTTCATTTGCAGGTCGTTGAGGATATTCGCAATCTTGCGCTTGAGCTGAACTGTCGGATCGTTGGTGTCG
>JAUXIR010000028.1 GCA_030620915.1 Geopsychrobacter sp.
GCACTGTCACAGCAGTTGGCACAGCTAATCGGCAGCGAACATCTCTATTTCTACGACGCCATCGCCCCGATCGTTGAGGCCGATTCGATCGACTTCGACATCGCCTGGCGCGCTTCTCGCTACGACAAGGGTGGAGATGACTACATCAACTGCCCGCTCAATCGCGAACAGTACGAGGGCTTTGTCGCCGCCCTGCTGGAAGCCGATAAGGTTGCCGGGCGCGAGTTCGAAAAACTGATCCATTTTGAAGGCTGCATGCCGATCGAAGAGATGGCGGCACGTGGCGTCCAGACCCTCTCGTTCGGGCCGATGAAACCGGTCGGCCTGCCCGATCCACGCACCGGCTATATCCCGCACGCGGTGATCCAGCTACGTCAGGATAACCGTCACGCCAGCCTCTATAATCTGGTCGGGTTTCAGACCCGCCTGACCTATCCTGAGCAGCAGCGCATCTTTCGCACGATTCCCGGTCTGGAAGGCGCGCGCTTTGAGCGCCTCGGCAGCATGCACCGCAATACCTTTATCAATGCCCCGAACTCACTCAATCCACGCCTGCAGCTCAACAACGCGCCTCACATCACCCTCGCCGGGCAGATCAGTGGTGTCGAGGGTTATGTCGAATCGGCGGCCTCCGGCCTGCTGGCCGGTCTCTTTGTGGCCGGAGAGCTCATCGGTCAGGAGATCCCGGCCCCCGCCGCGGAGACGGCCCTGGGTGCGCTCCTCAACCACCTGCAGACAGCCGACCCGGACAATTTCCAGCCGATGAATGTCAACTACGGCCTCTTCCCCCCCCTGGTCCTGGAACGCAAGATGAAACGTGCCGATCGCCGTCTGGCGATGGCCGCCCGAGCGCTAGCCGCCCTACCCGACTGGTGGACACAGATTTGCGAGGCCAAAGGGCAAAGTTTAAAGGACAAAGGTTAAATCACAACTAAGCCCCTGCTTGACCTTTTGCCTTTTTGCTTTAGCCTTTCACCTAGTCCCGATACAGGAACCCGTTGCCCATGAACGATACCATCATCCTCGCCTCTGCCTCACCACGGCGCAGTGAACTGCTGCGGCAAGTCGGTTTCGATTTCGAAGTGATTCCCAGTCAGGCCGACGAACAGGAAGTCGCCGGTGAAACCCCCGAAGAGCATGTTATTCGTCTCAGCCTGGATAAGGCGCGCGAGGTTTCAACCCGCGATGACATCGACGGGCGCTGGATCATCGGCAGTGATACCATCGTACTGCGAGACACCGTAATTCTCGGCAAACCGGAGGATAAAGAAGATGCCGCACGCATGCTGCGTTCGCTCTCCGGCCGCACCCACCAGGTTCTCTCCGGCTATGCAATTCTGGATCGCGGGACCGGCGAAAACCGGGCGGCCGCCGTCACCACCCGCGTGACCTTCCGTTCATTGACAGATGCCGAAATCACGGGCTACATTGCCACAGGTGAACCGACCGACAAGGCCGGGTCCTACGCCATCCAGGGACTTGGCGCCTTCATGGTCAGTCGGATCGAAGGCAGCTACAGCAATGTCGTCGGCCTGCCGCTGTGCGAGGTTGTCCAGGCTCTCGAAACCCTCGGTGCACCGATTCCTGTTTTGCAACAGCCCAACTGACACAAGGCATTCCCCGATGAGTGAAATTGCCACCAACCTGACTCAGATCCGCCGGCAGATCGATCTTGCCTGCCGGAGTTGCGGACGCGACCCGCAGACCGTACGTCTGCTCGCGGTCAGCAAGAAGAAACCGGCACAGGCGATCAAAGACGCCTATGACGCCGGGCAGAAGCTCTTCGGTGAAAGCTATGTTCAGGAATTTTCACAGAAATCGGCAGAAATCGAGCTGCCGATCGAGTGGCATTTCATCGGCGGATTACAGAGCAACAAGGTCAAATACCTGCGCGGCAAAACGGCACTGATCCACTCCGTCGATCGCTACTCCCTGGCCAAGGAAATCAGCAGCCAATGGGCAAAAATCGGTAAGACGGCCGACATCCTGTTGCAATTCAACCTCGGCGGAGAAGCGACCAAGAGTGGCGCCGACGAGGCCGATGGCCTGGAACTGGCCCAGCGGATCTGCGCTCTCCCCAACCTGCAGGTGCGTGGCCTGATGACCCTGCCGCCTTATTGTGAGGATCCTGAAGAGGTACGCCCCTATTTCCGCCGCCTGCGGCAGCTCGGCGAAAAGCTGGCCGCTGCCGATCTGCCCAATCTGCTCATTGAAGAACTATCCATGGGAATGAGTCACGATTTCCGAGTAGCAATCGAAGAGGGGGCCACCCTGGTGAGGGTCGGCACCGCCATTTTCGGCGCGCGGGATTGAACCCTATGCCACCGGGCTGTCTACTCTTCGACCTCGACGGCACACTGGTCGATTCATTACCCGACCTGACCAGCGCAATCAATCTGCTCCGCGCCGACTTTGATTTGGCCGCCCTGAGCAGACCTCAGGTGCGAAACTATGTTGGTGATGGTGCCACCGCCCTGGTACAACGCGCCCTGCCCGATGGTGACTTTGACCAGCGCAAACTGACCAGCTTTCTCTGCTACTACCAACAACACCTCTGCGAACTGAGTTCTCCCTATCCGGGCATCCGCGAGATGCTTGAGCAACTCCATGGCTATCCGCTGGCAGTTGTGACCAACAAACCACGGCAGATGGCGGCTCAACTCCTCGAAAACCTGGGCCTGACCCGATATTTCCAGCTGGTGCTCGGTGGCGACAGTTGCGCGCAAAAAAAGCCCCACCCGGCACCGGTGATTGAAGCACTGCACCAGCTGAAAGCTGAAAACCAAAACAGCCTGATGATCGGCGACCACCACACCGACCTTCGCGCCGCTAAGGCTGCCGGGGTACCTGCCTGCTTCTGCAGCTGGGGCTACGGCAATGATGGTGGCGAGACCCCGGCCTTTGCCGCGTCATCGGTTGCCGAACTCCGGCAGATATTGCTCAATCGATGAGTAGCACCCCATTACGCCAACGCGACATCGCCCTGTTCTTCTTCCCCCTGCTACTCAACGTTCAGCTGATGAGTCTTTCGCATACCATCATCAACGGAGCGTTAGCGCGTTACGCCGACTATGTCACCGCCCTGGCCGGCATGTCGGTCGCGATGGTGGTTCATCTGTTCATCGCATCCCCGTCTTACCAGAACCACACCGTCACCATCACCATGGTGCGCGGGCACCGCTCATTGCGTGCGGTCTTGATATTTGTCGGCCTGATCGCCTGCTATGTTTCTCTGATGCTCGGGCTCATCGCCTTTACCGATCTGGGCGATCTGGTGCTGCTCGACCTGCTCGGTGCCCCACCGAAAATCGCCACCGCAGCCCGTGAAGCCCTGCAGCTGTTAGTGCTGCTCCCTTTTTTTACCGGCATTCGGGGCTTTTTTCAGGGTCTGGTCATTCAGTCGAGACGCACCTCACTCATCTCAATCGCCACCGGCTTACGCGTCGCAGCCCTGCTAGGCTTTCTCGCCCTCGGCAAAGACTGGTTATACGGCGCCCAGCTCGGCGCCTTCGCGCTGGTCAGCTGTATCATCGTCGAAACCCTGCTGATGGCTTTTTTTGCCTGGCGAGTCCATCTGCCCCTGACTGAGCAGCAGGATGAAAAATCCACGGCGCAAATCTTTCGCTACGCCCTGCCACTCGCCTACTCGTCATGCCTGCAGCAAACCATCCCGCTGTTGATCAATTCGATCCTCGGCCGACTGCCTGATGCGCCACTGGCGCTGGCGGCCTTCGGCGTGATTCGCGGCTTCCTGTTTCTGCTCGCCGGTCCGATGCGCAATCTGCAACAGGTCTACCTGACGCTGGTCGATACCTTCGCCGACTATCAGGTCCTGAGGCGCTTCGCGGTGATTGTCGCCCTGGGCCTCGGGCTACTGGTGCTGCTGGTCGCAGGACCTGCCGCACAACCGATTCTGGGTCAACTGCTCGGGGTTGAGTCCGGCCTGCTCAACTACCTGCGCTTCCCTCTGGCCGGCTGTGCCCTCTTCCCGCTTCTCTATGCCATCAGCAACCTGCTGCGCGGCTGGTTCGCCGGAGCACACAAAACCGCCCTGCTCGGTTATTCGACCCTCTTCAAGTGCAGTTTTTTGCTCCTGGTCTGGTGGCCAATCGTTCAATTCAAACCACCGGTTTCCGGCGCAGCGATCGGCATTGCCCTGTTGCTGTCTGCCGAAGCGATCGAGGCCCTCTACCTGCGCATACAACGCGGTCGCTTGCTTGCTCCAGATGCTGAGATCGCCCTAAAATGAACCTATGAGCAAAAACAAAAAACACCCCTGCCCTGACTGTAAGATGTGTCAGTGGTGCTCGGACGACCGCTGTCGTCTCTGTCTGCGGACTGACTGCCGCAAGAAACTGAGTATCGCCGAGCAGATAGCCCTTTATGAAAAGTTGAACCAGACAGAGTCCAACCAGCAGAACCAATCCTGAACCTAAGCGTCGCAGCACCTGGCCTCTACCAGCTGACTCGCCTGCCCGACCAAAGTCATCTTTTTCGCTGATGCTACTGCCCGAGAAATGTCCTTACTGACAGGGTCAGGAGAATTAAATGATCAGCTTGAGATCCGCAGGGCAATCCCATGCTCTTGCCGATCCGAACCTCGCTGTTGCAGTGGAGCGTATGAGCCGTGGGTCGACAGGTGCTTACGATTGATGCCTGAGCCTACGGGAGTCACTTTCCAGTTGCTTGTCTGAAATTTTCTCATTACTGTGAATTAAACATGTCATAGAGCCCCTATTTAGGCTCTTATGTTTATTTTTACCTAACAAGAGCTCTAAAAAGGGCCGTTATTTCAAACGGGAAACCTTTCTGGATAAAAATTCTTGCAATAGCCCTAAAAAGGGCTATTATTTGCATAATCGACTTTCTGTAGACCTTTTGGAGGCTGTTATGGATTATTACTATATGTCTGATGAGGCTATCGAAAAAGAGATAGGGAGTCGATTTCACGAGTTGAGGTTGAGAAAAAACCTGACTCAAAAAGAACTCTCAAGACGGACTCTTCTTTCAGTCAACGCAATAAAGAACCTGGAGTCTGGGAAGGCGAGGTTGAGCACAGCAGTTGCTGTTCTTCGAGAGCTGAAAGCTTTAGATAATCTAGACTCATTCATCCCCGATCCTGGCCTCAGCCCTATGCAGCTTGCCAAGCTTCAAGGGCGAAAGCGAAAAAGAGCTAGCGGGAAGCAAAGCAACAAAAAAGAGCAGGATGAGGTCCCAGAATGGTAAAACAAGTCCAAACAGCCTATGTAAAGCTTTGGGGAGAGACAGTTGGTGCGGTGTCTTGGCGAGATGCAGGTTATGCCGTATTCGAATACGACAAATCTTTTTTGCGTAAAGGGCTAGACCTCTCCCCTGTAATTATGCCGATTGACGACGCCATACGAAGCGACGGTATTTATGAATTTCCAAGCCTGAACGAAGAAACCTTCAAAGGGCTTCCAGGGCTTCTCGCAGATTGTCTGCCAGACAAGTTTGGCAACAAAATCATTGACGCCTGGTTGACTCGCCAGGGGCGTGATACGAAAAGCTTTACCCCTGTTGAGCGCCTCTGCTACACGGGAAGGCGAGGAATGGGAGCGCTGGAGTTTTCTCCCACCCTGAATTCAAGAAAAGAAGAATCAGCACCCGTAGAAATTGCACATCTCGTTGAACTTGCCCAAGCTATTACGACCGAGCGAGACGACCTTGGCCCGAAGCTGGGGAGCGATGAGAAAGAAAACTCTGACGCTTTACTAGAGATTATCCGGGTAGGAACCTCAGCGGGAGGAGCCAGGGCAAAAGCCGTAATTGCCATGGATTCCAAGGGGAATATTCGTTCAGGCCAAACTCAAGCCCCCAAGGGGTACTCTTACTGGCTGTTAAAATTTGATGGAGTAAATGACCTGGAGCTTGGTGCTTCACAAGGATATGGTCGGATCGAATACGCTTATCACTTAATGGCACGCGCTGCAGGCATAGTCATGTCTGAGTGCGAACTTTTGAAAGAGAGTGGACGTGCTCACTTCTTGACGAAGCGGTTTGACCGGGTTGGCGGTGAAAAAATACACATGCAGTCTTTGTGCGGAATAGGGCATTTCGACTTTAACATCGCAGGGGCCTACGGTTATGAGCAGGCATTTGCGGTTATGCGTAAATTGAAAATTTCCAAACCAGAAGCCGTTCAGCAATTTCGTAGAATGATTTTCAATGTCGTATCGAGAAACCAGGACGACCACACAAAAAATATTGCATTTCTGATGGACAAGTCCGGCAAATGGGAACTTTCTCCGGCCTTCGATGTCACATATGCTCACAACCCCAAGGGGCAGTGGACGAATAGCCACCAAATGACCATTAATGGCAAGAAAGACGCTTTCACTTTGAAAGATTTTGTAAGGGTGGGAGAGTCGATAGGCGTAAAGAATTCATTAGAGATTGTCGCTGAAATCGTGGAAGTCGTCAGTCAGTGGTCAACCTACGCTCAAGAGGCTGGGTTGGGTGCCGTTGGAATCAAAAACATTGGGCGCTTTCACCGGCTCTCTTTTGAAAAGTGATACACCAGTGGTGCTCGGACGACCGCGGCCGTCTCTGCTTGCGCACTGACGGCCGCAAAAAACTGAGCATCGCCGAACAGATCGCCTTGTTCGAAGCGCTGAACTCCCCTGAAGTCGATAAAAAATGATCCACCAGCCCGGTTCAAATTGACAATCGACCAGAGCCTTGGAATAATTGGACGATATTTATCTGGAGGGTCTCATCAGTGCCAAATCAACCAGGCCAACTCCATCCAATCCTTCAGGCCTTGCTTGTTACAATTTTCACTTGAGGGGATGAGCGCCGCCGGTGCTGCGGTCGTTTTCAGTACTGCACAAAGAAAATCGTAAATCCGTTGGATTGGATGCTCGGGTTCACCGTCATTACGGTCCGAGATGTTGCGCTCGGCTAATACGAACGGCTCCTACACGCAATCAAAAGCAAAGAAAGGCTCAACAAATGCCAAAGGAGTTTCTCGCCTGTCCACGTTGCGCATGCCTGAAATTTTATTCTCGTGGGCCCGAGGGGAAAATGATTTTTTTCCAGATCAACGCAGACTTCCGGCCGGTCGCTACCGGGATCAGCACCTCGGATTTGAGTAAAGCCGATTTTTCACCGATTCATTGTACCGGCTGTTCCTGGTCGGGAGAAATTAAAGACCTGAGGGTCAACGGTTGAAACGTCAATTGGCGGCAGGTTGATCGAGCAGCTGGGGATAACACCGGAAACTTCATTAAATTTTGTGAAAAATCAGCAAAACAGTGCTATATTCGCACCCAATTCACCGGCATATAAGGCATGTTTTGTGCTGTTAAAATCATGCCTTATATCTACTCATAGAGACTGTTGTAATGTCGCAGAACTAAATAACCGACTCAGTTAAGGAAGGGGCCAAAATGGCAAAGATACTGATTGCAGAGGACAGTGACACCGAACTGGCATTTCTCCTGGAAGTGCTTAAAGAAACCGATCACGACTTGACCGTTACGCGTGATGGACTTGAAGCCGAGGCAGCTGCCAAGGCAGGCAACTTCGACCTGATTATTCTCGATGTTATCATGCCGGGCAAGAATGGTTTTCAGGTTTGCCGTACGCTCAAGAAAGACCCTGCCCACAAAGACACGCCGATTATCCTGCTGACCTCAAAATCTGAGAATAGCGACAAGTTCTGGGGCATGAAACAGGGAGCAGAAGAGTACATCACCAAACCCTATAATCCAGTCGATCTGCTATTAGCAATTCGGCAGCATCTGGGAGCAAAATAATGGATCTCGGCGAGGTACTGAAAACCTACCTCGGTGGTGACCAACAGGGCCAACTTGTCATCAAATTCGTCGGTGAGAACCATCTGTGCAAGATATCTGTCGAAGACGGACAGGCAATCTACCTGACCCTGGGCTCGATGGGACCGGATGAAACCCTCAATCAGATTGTCGGCAAGGTCGCAGAATGGAGCAATTTCATCAAGGGAATGCCGACGCGCAAACGTCTGGATGAACCGATCAATCAACTTCTGTTGCAGATTGCAGGGGCTGCGCCCCTGGCTGAGGGTGAAGTTCCGCTGGCCGCGACAACAGCGGCAGATGATGCCGTGACGGCTGAGGTCGTCATTAAAGACACGATGATAGACACGGCCCGGATAAAGGCAGTGAGCGAGCGGTTCACCGATCTGGTCGGACCCCTTGCCACGATTCTCACCGAAAAGATCTGCAGCAATCTGGCCCATACCGATGGGTCCTCAATGAGCGCTGCGACCTACAGTCGTTTCATTGCCGCATTAGCCGCCGAGGTCCCTGAAAATGATCGCCAAGGCTTTGTTGACGCTGCTGCACAGTAGTCAACCTGATCAACCCTGGGAGGGTTAAGCATGCTGAGAAACATGAGTATCCGCAAACGCCTGTTGGTCATCCTGACCCTGGTCTACATCTTCTCAATGGTCGGCGCTATCGCCGGCGGCTACTACATCTTCGACCGTGATTCGGTGCGTGAAGCAAAAGAGAAAACCGAACTTTTCACCACAGTTATGACCGCCAATCAGAAGTTTATGGCGCGCAATGTTCGCCCTGAAATCATGGATCTCCTCCCCGACACCTACTTTCCTGCGGCAACCGTCGGCATTGTAATGATGGGCGAGGCCGCCCAACTGATTCAAGAAGATTATCCTGAATATATCTTCAAGATTGCCTCACCAAACCCACTGAATCCGGACAATCGCTCTGATTCCTTCGAAAATTCGATTATCGCCGGGTTCGATAACGGCGACTATGAGGAATGGGCAGGAACAGTCACCAAGGCAGGCGAACGCTTTTACGCAACGGCCGTTCCGATTGAGGCCCGCAAAAGCTGTATCTGGTGTCATGACACCCCGGAGGTTGCCCATCCGGATATGGTTGAGGAATACGGAACGGAATCAGGTTATGGCTACGAAGTCGGCGATGTCGTCGGCGGACGCTTTATCTATGTTTCGATGACCGCTACCGACGAAATCACCATGCAGAAACTGGCCATCTTCGGCGGCGGAATCAGTCTGCTGTTTCTGATTGCCATGTTGTTCATCGACCGGATCGTTATCAGCACCGTGGTCAAGCCGATCGAAGAGATTGTCGAGGTCGCGGTAGATATCAGTCGGGGAAAAATGGATCGCGAATTTAATGTCAAGGGTAACGATGAGATTAAGTTGTTGGCCGATGCCTTTAACCGAATGAAGGTCTCTCTGGCTAAAGCGATGGATATTCTTCGCAAGTAATACCCCAGGTTGGGTACCTAATCACATTCATCGGAGGCACTTAAATGAAACGTTTGCTGCAGATCCTTACAATCCTTGTTGTCGTTGCCGCACTGGCGTCGCCGGTTGTTGCGGCCAGTTCGCGCAAAGGCAAAAAAGTCTTCAAGAAAAGTTGCAAAACCTGCCACACCAGAAGAGGCGAAGGAGGAAAGCTCTCCCCGCTGCAGAAAACCATGGCTCAGTGGCGCATCTATTTCAAGAGGGACCAACACGCTGACAAATCGGAGGTCTGGCAAGGTGACAAATCGGAGGTCTGGCAAGGGATGAGTGAAAAGCAACAAAAAGATCTGCTCAAATTCTTCCTCGATTTCGCCCTCGACGCAGATCAGCCGGAAACCTGCGGCTAGAGAAGTATTCCGCCAGACCTGCCACAGTGGCGGTGTAAATAAAAAAGGTACGATTCCGCTCGGGATCGTACCTTTTTTTTATTCCGAAGCGGTGATTTTAAATATCAGCAATCACCAACGGTCATACTTTCTTCTGCGCTTTCTTCCCAAGAGTCTTCTGCCACAGGAGCCCACAGACAATCAGCACCAGACCGGCAAGGGTCGCCGGCAATATCTCTTCTCCAACCAGAAAATGGATAAAAAAGAGCGACACAAAGGGTGAAATAAAAATCAGACTGCTGATCCTGGCGGTGCTTTCGGCAGTGCGCAGTGCCAGCAACCAGAGGACGAAGCAGGCCCCCATCTCGAAAAAACCGATAGATATCGCGCCGAGCAGACCCGGCAAGGGCGGCCAGACCAGTTCGGAGAAGAGCAGGCAATAGCCGAGCACGAAGGGGAAGCTACACAGAAA
>JAUXIR010000098.1 GCA_030620915.1 Geopsychrobacter sp.
ACCCGTTTTACACCGGCAAGCAGAAGCTGATTGATACCGCTGGTCGGATCGAGCGTTTCCGTCGTAAGTACGGAACTGCCAAACCGAAATAGAGCTACTGATTCGCAGAAAAAGCGGCCCTTTCGAGGGCCGCTTTTTTTTTTGAAAAATTCTTGGATAATAACGGCTTTTACTTGGACTCAGCGGTTGGTTATGGCAGAATCTAGGAGGCTGTCGGACTATTAGTACCATAACGAAAGTTTGGAAGTTTGAGACCAGATTTTGGGTCGTTTGAGAGCTCATAGCCATAGCTATGGGCCGCAAAGGAACTGAAGTATGGGCCAGGCAGCCTCTTAGGCGGACTTTTCCCCGAGGTGAATCTTGCATGCATATTGAACTGCTGACCCATACCCCGGAGCCGGAACTTGTGGTGGCTGCCGCGGCCAGACTCTGCTACTCGAATTCGTCGATCGAGGCACTGTTAGAGAAGAGCCGCACTGAACGTGAGAGCTTCCTCGAAAAGATTACTTCACTGGGGCATCTGTCGGTGCTTGAGCATGTCAGCTTCTCCTTCGGCATTGAAGGGATCAGCCGGGCCTGCTCGCATCAGCTGGTGCGGCACCGCTTAGCCAGTTATTCGCAGCAGAGCCAGCGCTATGTTTCCCACCGCAAACGTTTCTCTGCGGTGACTCCCGACTCGATTGCCGCCAGCCCTGAACTTGCCGGGCGTTATCAATTGATGCTGGATGAAATCCACGGATTTTATGCCGAGATGCTCGAGGCCGGAATCCCGGCCGAAGATGCCCGGTTTATCTTGCCGAATGCGGCGACGACCAAGATTGTGGTGACCATGAACGGCCGCGAACTTCTCCACTTTTTCTCCTTACGCTGCTGCCGTCGAGCCCAATGGGAAATTCAGGCGATGGCCAAGCAGATGCTCAAGCTGGTCAAGCCGCTGGCCCCTATTCTGTTTGCCAAGGCTGGTCCCGGTTGTGTTCGCGGCGCCTGTCCCGAAGGGGCAATGACCTGCGGCGCCATTCAAGAAGTTCGAGCCGAGTTCAGTCAAAGCTGAGCCAAGGCACCTAAAAGGGACTTATGTTTCATAATCTGGAAGATGTTGTTGATCGTTTTCGCGAGGTTGAAGGGCTGTTGTCTGATCCGACAGTCATGTCCGAGCAGTCGCGTTATCGCGAGCTGACCCGTGAGCATGCTGACCTGCGAGAGGTCGTTAAGGTCTATGGGCGCTACAAGCAGGTTCTGACCGAAATTGAGGGGAACCGCGACCTGTTGCAGGACTCAGATCCCGAGATGAAAGAGATGGCGCGTGAAGAGTTGCCGCTTCTCGAAGCGGAACAGCAGCAGTTGGAGCAGCAGCTTAAATTGTTGCTCTTGCCGAAAGATGCCAACGACGAGCGCAATATAATCCTCGAAATCCGTGCCGGAACCGGTGGCGACGAGGCTGCGCTGTTCGCCGCCGATCTGTTTCGCATGTATTCGCGCTATGCCGACAGTCAGAAGTGGAAAGTCGAAATGCTCAGTTATTCCGAGACCGATGGCGGCGGCTTTAAGGAGGTCGTTGCCATGATCAGTGGTGACTGGGTCTACTCGAAACTCAAGTTCGAAAGCGGCACCCATCGGGTGCAGCGAGTTCCGCAAACCGAGACCCAGGGCCGGATCCACACCTCCGCCTGTACGGTAGCGGTGCTGCCCGAGGCTCAGGATGTTGATATCGACATCAATCCGGCCGATATCCGGCTCGATCTGTTCCGCGCTTCCGGGGCCGGTGGCCAGCATGTCAATAAGACCGAATCGGCGGTGCGTCTGACCCATGTCCCGACCGGAGTGGTGGTTGCCTGTCAGGATGAATCCTCGCAGCATAAGAACAAGGCCAAGGCGATGAAGATTTTGAAGTCGCGGATCTTTGACCAGGTCCAGGCCGCCCAACGGGCTGAGACGGCAGCCGATCGTAAGAGTCAGGTTGGCAGTGGTGACCGCAGCGAGCGGATCAGAACCTACAACTACCCGCAGGGGCGCTGTACCGATCATCGCATCAACCTGACCCTCTATCGGCTTGATGCGATTATGCAGGGCGAGGTCGGCGAGGTGATTGATGCGCTGATTACCGATCATCAGGCCGCGCTGCTCAGTCAGCAGGAGCGGTCGGCTTGAGTGAAACCTGGACGCTGCTGAGACTGCTGCGTTGGACTACCGGATTTTTCCGTGATAAGGGGATCGATAGCCCAAGGCTCGATGCAGAGTTGTTGATCGCCGGAGTCCTGGACCTTGATCGGGTCGGGATCTATCTGAATTACGACCGACCACTTACTGCGGCCGAACTGGCGACAATCAAACCGCTGGTTAAGCGGCGTGGACAGCGTGAACCCCTGCAGTATTTGCTGGGGCATACCGAGTTCTGGTCTCTCGATTTCAAGGTTTCACCCGCAGTCCTGATCCCGCGCGCCGATAGCGAAATCCTGGTTGAAGAGGCGTTGCAGAAGGCCGCTGATGTGGGGGAGCTGCTCGATATCGGCACCGGAAGTGGGGCCGTCGCGCTCAGTTTTGCCCATGAGAAGACCAACTGGCAGATTACCGGGCTCGACATCTCGCCCGCTGCGCTTGAGGTCGCTGTTGAGAATGCACAACGTCTGGCGCTCGATGACCGCAGCCGGTTCATAACCGGCGATCTGGCCCAACTGCCGGAAAAGACTTTTGATCTGGTGGTTTCGAACCCGCCCTATATCAGCGCGGCAGAGTATCGCGAGTTGATGCCCGAGGTGCGTGACCATGAACCGGAGCTGGCCCTGTTGGCGGCTGAGGATGGCCTGGCTTGCTATCGACAGCTTGCGGCACAGGCGCAAAAAATATTGAAGCCGGGCGGCTGGCTGTTGCTCGAAATAGGGTATCAGCAAGAGCAAGCAGTCACTCAACTTCTGGCAGCTGCCGGCCTGACGGAAATCTATTGTCGGCAGGATTATGCCGGTAATCCGCGTGTTGTCTCCGGAAGGTGCAGCGCGTAAATGTTTTACAAGGGGAACGAAATCTTTGCATAAGATTGTGATTAAGGGTGGGGTGCCACTCAGGGGTGAAGTGCAGATCAGTGGTGCCAAAAATGCCGTCTTGCCGTTGTTGTTTGCGACCCTGTTGTCAGAGGGACAGAGTGAAATCTGCAATGTCCCGGCCCTGCGTGACATTGATACCGCGGTCGCCCTGCTCAACACCCTTGGTGCGACAACTGAGCGTGTCGCTGATTGCTGCCAGGTCAATGCATCGGGCATAAAGAGTGTTGAGGCGCCCTACGATCTGGTGCGGACCATGCGCGCTTCGGTCCTGGTGCTTGGCCCACTCTTGGCCCGCTGTGGTCACGCGCGGGTCAGTCTGCCGGGTGGTTGCGCCATCGGTGCGCGGCCGATCGATCAGCACCTCAAGGGCCTCGAGGCTCTGGGAGCGCGGATCACGCTGGATCACGGTTATGTCGAGGCTCATGCCGAGCGCCTGCGTGGAGCGCATATCATCTTCGATATGCCGACCGTCGGCGGCACCGAAAACCTGCTGATGGCAACGGCCCTGGCCGAGGGCGAGTCGATTATCGAAAATGCCGCGCGTGAACCTGAAATCGTGCAGCTTGCAGAGGCATTGATCTCGATGGGGGCCAAGATCGAGGGGGCCGGCACCGCCCGTATCTGTATTCAAGGGGTCAGCTCCTTGAATCCGTTGAAAATTTCGGTAATGCCCGATCGGATCGAGGCCGGAACCTTCCTGATTGCCGCGGCCATGACCGGCGGCGATGTCCTGGTGCGCGGCGCACGCCAACGGGATCAGGAGGCACTGTTGCAGAAGATGGTTGAAGCGGGGGTGATGATCCGTCCCGAGCAGGATGGCTTGCGTGTCATCGGTCCGGATAAACTCCTGCCGGTCGATATCCGGACTTCGGCTTTTCCCGGTTTTCCGACCGATATGCAGGCCCAGTTTATGGCGATGATGGCCTTGGCCGATGGTACCAGTCGAGTCTCCGAAAATGTCTTTGAAAACCGTTTCATGCATGTCTGTGAGCTGCAGAGGATGGGGGCGGAGATCAGCATCGATGGCCATAGCGCGCTGATTCACGGGGTTAAACAATTGCACGGTGCACCGGTGATGGCCACCGACCTGCGCGCCAGCGCCTGTTTGATCCTGGCGGGGTTAGCCGCCGAGAATACCACTGAAGTGTCGCGGATCTATCACCTGGACCGGGGCTACGAGCGAATCGAAGAGAAGTTGGCGGGACTCGGGGCCTGTATCGAGCGCGTCCCTGAATAAATTGCTAAGGATAGAAACAACATGAGTGACTGGATCACCTTTGCCCTGCCAAAGGGGCGTATTCTCGAAGATTCGATGGAGCTTTTCGGCCGGATCGGCATCAACTGTCCCGAGATGAGCGAGAAGAGCCGCAAGCTGGTCTTTGAAAACCCGGAGCTGAAGCTGCGTTTCATGGCGGTGCGGGCAACCGATGTTCCGACCTACGTCGAATACGGCTGTGCCGACATCGGTGTGGTGGGGAAGGATACCCTGCTTGAACAGGGCAAGGATCTCTACGAGCCGGTCGATATGAAGTTCGGTTATTGTCGACTGGTGGTTGCCGAGCCGAAGGGTATGCAGGCTGAAGATAACCCGCTCAACTGGTCGAATATCCGGGTGGCGACAAAATATCCCAATATCACCGAGCGCTATTTTGCCGCAAAAGGGATACAGGTCGAACTGATCAAGCTCTACGGCTCGATCGAGCTGGCGCCATTGGTCGGCTTGTCGGAACGAATTGTCGATCTGGTCTCAACCGGCGGCACCCTCAAGGCCAACGGCATGGTTGAGGTCGAAACCATAGCCGAAATCACCAGCCGCCTGGTCGTCAACCGGGCCAGTCTTAAGACCAAACATCAACGGATCGGCAAGATCATCGCGGATCTCGAAAAGGTCGTCGGTGATGAGGTGCGGATTTCGGAATAGGTAAATCCGTGAGGAGTGAGGCGTGAAGGGTGAGGTGACCAGATGATGCAGATTCTGAAATTTACTGATGTCGGGTTCGATGAAGCGTTCAGAAAGATTGAACAACGCGCCGAGGAAATCCCGGATGGAATTGAGCAGACGGTCAAGGATATCCTGGCCGATGTGCGATTGCGCGGTGATGCGGCACTGTTTGAGCTGACCGCGAAATTCGATCGTTTGCAACTGAATGCGGCAACCATTGAGGTGACGACTGCCGAGATTGACGCGGCGGTTGCGCGGGTCAGTGTCGAATCCCACGCCGCCCTTAAGCTTGCGGCGCGGCGTATTGCTGATTACCATCGCAAGCAGAAGCAGGAGACCTGGCTCTCGACCGATGAGGCCGATGTGCTGGTCGGGCAGCTGGTGAGACCCCTCGATCGGGTCGGCATCTACGTGCCGGGCGGCAAGGCGAGCTACCCCTCCTCGGTGTTGATGAATGCGGTGCCGGCCAAGGTCGCCGGAGTCGGTGAGGTGATCATGGTGGTGCCGATGCCGGACGGGGTGATCGACCCCCATGTTCTGGCGGCGGCCAGGATCGCCGGGGTCGACCGCATTTTCAAGCTCGGAGGCGCCCAGGCGGTGGCGGCTCTGGCTTTCGGCACCGAAACCGTGCCGAAGGTGGACAAGATCACCGGCCCGGGCAATATCTATGTCGCGACCGCCAAGCAGTTGGTTTTTGGTCTGGTCGATATCGACATGATCGCCGGACCCAGCGAGATTCTGGTGATCAACGATGGCAGCGGCAACGCGGCGCATATTGCGGCCGATCTGCTCAGTCAGGCTGAGCACGACGAACTCGCTTCGGCGGTGCTGGTGACCAGCTGCGAAAAGATGGCTGCTGCGGTGCAGACCGAGGTCGAAAAACAGCTGCAACAGCTGAAGCGTGAAACGATTGCCCGGCAGTCGATCGCTAACTACAGTGTCATCATTGTTTCGCGTGATCTGGATGAGGCGATCGCTTTCTCCAACCGGATCGCGCCTGAACATCTTGAGCTGGCGGTTGATGATCCCTTCGCGATCCTGCCGCAGATTCGCCATGCCGGGGCGATCTTCATGGGCCATCATACCCCCGAGGCGGCCGGCGATTATCTGGCCGGACCCAACCACACCCTGCCGACCGGCGGTACCGCGCGTTTCTTCTCGCCGCTGTCGCTCGATGATTTTGTCAAGAAATCGAGTATCGTCAGCTTCAGCAAGGCGGGCTTGAAACGCCT
>JAUXIR010000373.1 GCA_030620915.1 Geopsychrobacter sp.
AGCGGTTACAGCCTCGGCGAGTCGGCCGGGCTCTTCTCCTTTCAAGCCTGGCGAGACCGTGACGGCATGTCGCAGCGGCTTAACGAATCGACCCTCTTTACCGAAGAGCTTGCCGGCAAGTGCAAGGCCGCGCGCCAGGTCTGGGATCTGAAGAGGGGCGAAAAGGTCGATTGGCTGCTCGGCATCGTCGACGCCCCCGCCGCTAAGGTGAAGCAGGCGTTGACCGGCAAGAACAGGGCCTACCTGCTGATTGTCAACACGCACCGCGAGTGCGTCATCGGTGGCGATCGCCGGCAGGTTGAAGCCGTGGCCAAGGAAGCCGGCGGTCATTTCTTCCCGCTGCGCGGAGTGACGACGGTTCATTGCGAAATTGCCGCACCGGTGGCAAAGGCCTATCGTGACCTGCATCTCTTCCCGGTGACTGCGCCGGATGGCATCAGCTTCTACAGCTGCGCTCTCGGTGAGAGCTACCCGGTTACGACCGAGAGCGCCGCCGATGTCAGTCTCGCGCAGGCGTTGGAGTCGATCGATTACACCAGGGTCATCGAGCAGGCCTATGCCGACGGCGTGCGGATTTTTCTGGAGATGGGCCCGGGCAATTCCTGTAGCCGCATGATCGGCAGTATTCTGGAGGGCAGGCCCCATATGGTCAGGGCGGCCTGTTATTCCGGTCAGAAGGCCAGCTCACTGCTGCTGCGCCTGTTGGCCAACTGCCTGGCACAACGCGTAGCGGTCGATCTGTCCCTGCTCTATCCGCCCGGCATCCAGATGGCCGCGAAGCCGAACGGGCCACGCATAAAGACTATGATCGGCGGCGCCCCCTTTGTGCCGCCGCTCTTACCGGAACAGCCCGCGCTGGTGCCCGAGGCAACGCAGTTACTTGCTCAGGTTTCAGCAGGATCGGAGCAGGGGATGAAGGATGAGGTCAGCGAAAAACTTACCGGCATGGCCACTTCTGCCGCGCAGTTACAGGGATCAGATGCGGTGGGCGAGCCGCTGCTGGCACAGATGACCGCGACCATGACGCAGCAGGCCCAATCCCATGAGGCGTACCTGCGCTTTGCCGGCACCATGGAGAAGGCTTTCGCCGACAATATCGCCCTGCAGATGTCGTTATTGCAGCAGATGACCGCGAGTGGCGAGGCGTTGCCCAGCCTTAAGCCGCTGGAAGCGGTGGCTGGTCTGATGGACGGGGACAGCGGAGACAGGCACCTTCGCGGGACCGACGGGGACAGGCACCTTCGGAGCCAGTCCCTAACAGACCCGCCGCTGTTTGACCGCCAGATGTGCATGGAATTTGCTGTCGGTTCCATCGCGAAAATGCTCGGACCCGAGTTTGCCGAAATTGACAGCTACCCGACCCGGGTCCGGCTGCCCGATGAGCCGTTGATGCTGGTCGATCGCATTATGAGCGTCGAGGGCGAAGCGCGCTCCATGACCAGCGGTCGGGTGGTCACCGAACATGATGTCACCGCCGATCGCTGGTATCTCGATGGCGGACGCATGCCGACCTGCATCGCGGTAGAGGCCGGTCAGGCCGATCTCTTCCTCTCCGGCTATCTGGGCATAGACTTTATCAGCAAGGGCAAGGCGGTTTATCGACTGCTCGACGCCGTGGTCACCTTCCACCGCGGCCTGCCGGTCGCTGGGGATGTGATCCGCTACGATATCAAGATCGATCATTTTTTCCGCCAGGACCAGACCTACCTGTTCCGCTTCAGCTTCGAGGGCAGCGTCAATGGTAAACCGCTATTGTCGATGAAGGATGGTTGCGCCGGCTTCTTTACCGAACAGGAGTTGGCCAGCGGACAGGGGATCGTACACACCAAGTTCGACCTGATGCCGCAGCCCGGTATCAAGCCCGCCGACTGGCGCGAACTGGCACCGCTGGCGGTGGAGTCTTACACGGCAGCCCAGGTCGATGCCATCTATACCGGCGATCTCGGTACAGCCTTCGGCCCGCTCTTCGCCGACCTCAAGCTCGAAGCTCCCTATACCCTGCCGGGCGGCAAGCTGAAGCTGGTCGACCGGGTAATCGAACTCGATCCGCAGGGCGGACGCTACGGACTCGGTCAGATCCGGGCCGAAATGGATATTCATCCCGACGACTGGTTCTTGACCTCGCATTTCTGCGACGATAACGTCATGCCCGGCACGCTCATGTACGAGTGCTGCATGCATACCCTGCGCATCTACCTGCTGCGCATGGGTTGGATCGGCGCAGAGGGCCAAACCTGGTGCGAGCCGGTTCCCGGGGTCGATAGCGGTCTGAAATGCCGTGGTCAGGTGACCGAGACCACTAAAACCGTGACCTACCAGGTGAGCATCAAGGAGCTTGGTTATCATCCGGAGCCCTTTGCAATCGTCGATGCGTTGATGTTCGCCGATGGCAAGCCGATTGTCGAGATCCCCAACATGTCGATCCAACTCTCCGGGTTAAGCCGTGAGAAGGTTGAAGGCTTGTGGCCAGGTACTGTCCACGGTGTTAAGGGGACTGTCCCTCTGAATACGGTAAAAAAGGCTACCTCATCG
>JAUXIR010000234.1 GCA_030620915.1 Geopsychrobacter sp.
AGAGCCGCTCGAACGGGTTAAGCTGTGACTGCCGCGGGAGCAATGGAAAATACTGTCGGGATTTTCGGTTTGAGGCTTTGCACCAAACGCTTGATCCCTTTGCCGATGGCAGCTACAACGAAACGTCGTCCCCGTTTAACCCGTGTGAGCCTGCGAGCCGGGGCCTTGCCGTTTTCAGCTGAGTCGAAGCTCGGTCGTATTTGTTTCCCACTGTTGGTTAACAGATCCACCGAAGCTCGGCGACAGAAATAGAAAAGCCGGTTTTTGCTTCCTTTTTGGCGGCTTACTAAAAAGGAAGGCCCCTGTCGGGGCGCAACCCGACGGTGTTAGCTCTTAAGATTTATTCTTGGAAGAGAAAAGGAAAACTATTCGTGATCGACAAAAACATGTTCGCCAGCGATAACTACAGCGGCATCTGCCCCAGCGCCTGGCGGGCCCTCGAAGAGGCCAATCAGGGTTTCGGCCGCGCTTACGGAGACGACGAGTGGACCAGGCGTGCCTGCGATGCCCTGCGCGACTTCTTTGAGACGGACTGTCAGGTCTTCTTCGTCTTCAATGGGACGGCCGGAAACAGCCTGGCGCTTGCCTCCCTCTGTCGTTCCTACCACAGTATCATCTGCCATGAATTGGCCCACGTTGAGACCGACGAATGCGGCGCCAGCGAATTTTTCTCTAACGGCACCAAGGTTCTGTTGGTTCCCGGGGCCGAAGGAAAGGTCGATCTTGAGGCGGTGCGGCATATCGTCGAACGACGCACCGATATCCATTATCCCAAGCCCAAGGCCCTCAGCCTGACGCAATCGACCGAGGTCGGCACCGTCTATAGTCCGGCCGAGATGGCTGCAGTCGGTGATCTGGCCCAAGAACTTGATCTCAAACTCCATGTTGATGGCGCTCGTTTTGCCAATGCTCTGGCCTCACTCAAGGTTGCTCCGGCCGAGATCAGTTGGCGGGTCGGAGTTGACGTGTTGACCTTTGGGGGCACCAAAAATGGGATGCCGGTGGGGGAGGCTGTGGTCTTTTTTGATCGGACATTGGCGCAGGAGTTTGATTTCCGCTGCAAGCAGGCCGGTCAACTTGCTTCGAAGATGCGTTACCTGTCGGCACCCTGGGCCGGGATGCTTGAAGCCGGCGCATTACTGGACAATGCGACCCACGCCAATGCCATGGCGAGGTTGCTGGCGCAGCTTTTAACCGGGATCGATGGGATAAGCCTGGTCCATCCGGTTGAGGGGAATGCGGTCTTTGTTCAGTTGCCGGAGGCATTGATCGGCTCACTGCACGATGCCGGGTGGCACTTCTACACCTTTATCGGCAGCGGGCATGCGCGTTTCATGTGCTCCTGGCAGACGGGTGAAGAGGATGTGCGCAGGTTCGCCGCTGAGGTTGAAAAATTCTCCTGCTTGCTAAAGATTTAAAATTGTTCATAATTGACCGATAACCTATTCTTACCTGCAGAGATATCTATGGCCCGTTATCAGGATTTTGAAACAATTGTCAGTACCATGGGCGACCTTCCCCCTTCGCCGCTGGTCGCGGTCAAGTTACTTGAATTGTTGCGCGCACCCGATAACGAAACCGCTGATCTGGTGACAACGCTCTCCCTCGACCCTGCGGTTTCGGCGCGGGTGGTGAAAATGGCCAACTCGGTCATCTATGACCAGCAGCGTCAGATCACAACGGTCGAACGTGCAATTATTGTTGTCGGACAGAATGCTTTGCGTAATTTGGCGATGGATAGTAGCCTGCGTAACGCCAAGCGGACCTATGGCCTGCTCGAGCGACGGCTGTGGGAAAACTCGATTGGCAGCGCTGTCGGCTGCCGCTTGATTGCACGTGCCGCCGGCGATTTCGATCCTGAAGAGGCCTATCTTGCCGGGCTGCTGCATCATGTCGGCAAAACATTGATGATCAATCGGGATAAGGCCTTGTATCAGGAAGTACAGCGCATCGTCGATGCCGGCGATGGTGAGTTGATCGACGTCGAACGTGGGCTTTTTGCCTACTCACATGACATGGTCGGCGCCGCTCTTCTCGATAACTGGAACTTTCCGGAGCAATTAATTTCAGCAACACACCACCATCATGATTTAGAGGGCTTGGCTGATGAGGAGCCGGAGTTGTATACTCTCTGTTCAATCATCAACCTGGCGGACGGATTCTGCCGATATTACGGGATAGGATATCCGCACCTGGACGAAGAGATCGATCTGCCCTTTTTGCCCGGCGCTCTCGCGCTTGAGCTCAACCCGGTCGTGATCGATGAACTGCTTCCGCAGTTTAGAGAGGCCTTTTCGCGCGAGCGTAGTCTTTTTCTCGCCTGAAGGGATCCGCCTATTTTGGAGACTAAGTGTCAAAAAAAATCTTTATTGCAGCGACCGGTCAGGATTGCGGAAAAACCACGACCAGCCTTTCCCTGATTCATCTTGCGCGAAAAAAATACAAGCGGGTCGGGTTTATCAAGCCCTTCGGACCCAAGCTGATCTCCTATAAGGGGCGGCAGATCGATATGGATGCCGCGCTGATCTCGCATATCTATAATCTGGATGATGACCTTGATTACATGTCTCCGGTCGTCATCGAGAGTCGCACCACCCGCCAGTTTCTGGATGGCGAAATCAGCCCGGCACAGCTCTATGAACCGATCGATAAGGCCATTGCCGTCCTCGAAAAAAAATGTGATTTCCTGATTATCGAAGGAGCCGGGCATGCCGGAGTCGGGGCCGTCGTCGGGCTGAGTAATGCTCAGATTGCGGCCCGCTATCAGGCGCCGGTGCTGCTGGTAACCGGTGGCGGCGTTGGCCATGTCATCGATTCGGTCCACCTCAACCTGGCTCTGTTTCGCGAGGCCGGTGCCGAGGTGCGGATGCTGGTGCCGAACAAGGTGATCCCGGCCAAGCGCGCAGCAACCCTGGGATATCTACAAAAGGCCTTTGCCGCGCATCCCTTCACGGTTGTTGGCGGGTTCAACTATTCACCAATCCTTGCCGATCCAACCCTGCGGCATATAGCCAAACTCCTTGGCTTGCAACTGCATGCGACCGACGAACAGTCCCTGAGAATCGCTCATCACCTGCAGATGGGGGCCGCAGCGACTCAGCGCGTGGTTGACCTGTTGCAACCCTCGACCCTGCTGGTTGTCACCAGTAGTCGGGATGAGTTGCTGGTCATGCTGGCCACGCTCTACCACATGCCTGAATTTAAATCGAAGATCGCCGGATTGGTCATCCCCGGCTTGTCCCCCGTCGCCGACATTGTGCAGCGCATCCTCAATGACGCCGGTGTGCCCTATATGCGCACGACCGCGACAACGGCAGATGTCTTCTCGCGCATCCGCGAGGATGTCTCCAAGATCGGTCCCGAAGATTATGAAAAAATTTCTTTGATTCAGCAGCTGGCTGAGACAGAACTCTGTTTTGACACTATCGATGAGCTGATTTGATGGTTAACGGCACCGCAGCAGGTTATGGTCTAATTTCTGAAATCGTGAACGAGGGAGTCAATGGGTATATTAGGTAAGTTGTTTGGTGGCAGACCAAACATTGAGAAAATGCAGCGTGCCCTGGCGCAGGGGAGTTATGCTGAGGCCCTTCATCTGGGCGAAGATCTCCTTGCGAGTGGTGATGAAACAAGCGAACTGGCCGCTAAGCTGATTGCGGCATCCGATGGTTTGGCCCGCTTGAACCTTGAGGAAGGGGTCCGCTCCCAACAGGCAGGAAATACACCGCTGGCTGAGGAACATCTTCAACTGGCATTGTCGCAGGCGCGTTCGGTGGAACTGATTAAGGAGGTTGAGGTTGCACTTGCGCAGGGACCTTCTGGAGATCTGCCGCTGGCGAAGGAACAGGCTCAGACTGAGTCATCGGAGGCCTCCGCTTGTGGAGGTTGTGCCCCGGCGCCACGACAGGCCGATGTTTCAGCCGATGATCTTCC
>JAUXIR010000273.1 GCA_030620915.1 Geopsychrobacter sp.
CCTGTTGCAAAAATATTGTCAAGAGGGGCGTTAGGGCCGGACACTTCCAATCTGATCCCTGCGCAGTACCGGAACAACTCAACATAAAAAATCTCCGGAACCGCAAGGCCCAAGGCCTATGGTCGAAAAATGAAATCCTGCAGGCTACTTGCCGGGGATATCCTTATCCCCAGAATCATTGTCGCGACCAAAGAGATCGGGCAGGGCGATGCCGAAATATTTCAGACACATCAATAAGGTGGCGGCAGCGGCCGCCTCATCCAGATTGCCAATAAGCGGTAGGTTGTCGGGGATCAGCTCAAAGATACCTGCGCCGGGATTGAGCAGATAGATCAGGCAAATCAGACCGAGCAGGAAGATGCTAAGTTTTTTCATGGAAACCTCATTTGCTGGAGGGAGTAGCCGTTGCTTTTGTACGTGAGATGAAAAAAGTTCCCTGGAATGGTGCTACCAAGTGGGTTAGCCCTAGCAAGGCAATGATTTTGCTGTCGTTGCGTGGACGTAGTGAGGATAAGTTCTGGTTCTCATTTTTTCCCGAAGCAGGTCACGTTTTGCATGACGGTAAGAAGGATCTTCTTATCAATGATGGTAGCAGCGATGACCCGCGTGAGCTACATGCGGACAAATATGCATCTGAGTTCCTAATCCCGGGGAAATACGATAAGGCCATCAAGAAGTTTCGCAGCAAGGCCGAGATCGTCGATTTTGCCAATGCCCTGAATGTTGCCCCAGGGATCATGGCGGGACGCTATCAGTTTCTGACTGGGCGATGGGATTTATTTAAAGGTTTAATCAGATCTTTTCAGTGGGCCGAATAAGAGAAACACTTAAAGATCCACCCTGTCGGCAAGGAGAGAACGGGGGCCATAAAGTCCGGGGTCCCGTATTTTAATTGTTACTCGAGAACTGAGTAAATAGGGACGGATTTATTTTTCGTCTCAAACCTTTGGCTACAAACTTTCACCAGAGTAAAGTCTCAATTTTACCAAGCGCCTCATCCAGGACGGCCTGCTCCACCCGCCCTTCTTTTTTAGCCTTCCGTGCCACCCAATCAAGACTCTTGACCTGATCCACCAGAACCGCTCCCTGCTTGCCGCTTACGCTGGTAATGACTTCAAACGGATACCCTTTAATTGCTGTGGTCAACGGACAGCAGAGCATCAGACTGGTGACCTTGTTATATCGCTTTGGTGAGAGGACCAGGGCAAGACGGTGGCCTGCCTGTTCATGTCCCTTCTGTGGATCGAAATGTAACCACACCACATCGCCTCGATCCGGTACATATGCCATCTACCAGATCTCCTTGCCGAGCGGTTCACCGGTTTCCATCTCATGGTGAAGGTTTTGTCCTGTAACCTCATCAAGCATCTTATCCAGATCGTAGATGTTTTTTTTACGCAGGGGTTCGATCACAATGCTGTGGTCCCGAACGATAACATTTACCGGAGAATTCAATTCAACTCCGGCTTCATCTGCCAGAACCTTGGGCAGACGAAGAGCCAGACTGTTACCCCATTTTTGCACTTTTGCCAGCATGATTTTCTCCTCTGTCAAACCTGATACCGGAAGCATAACAGGGTATCTACAATGTTTCAACATTGCGGCGTGCCGAACGATGGAACCAGAACCCCTCCTAGACCCGATCGACCAATCCCAACGGCAGTGCCGTGGTCTGCTTGGCTTCACGCAGAACAAAATTGGACTCGGCGGATTCGACGATCGGCAGGTCGAGCAGTATCGAGGTCAAAAAGTGGCCATAGGCCTTGATGGTCGGCACAATGACCTTGAGTTGATAGTCGCGCCCACCACTCAGCAGCAGGCATTCCAGCACTTCATCCCGTTCCATGGCAAACTGTTCGAATTTTTTCTGTCCCGCCACCGATTTGTCGCGCAGGGTCACGGCTGAAATCACCATCACCCCGAGATTAAGCTTGTCCGGATCGAGCAGGGCGACCTGGCGACGGATATAACCGGCTTCGCGCAGTTGACGAATGCGTCTCCAGCAACTGGGGGCCGAAAGGTTGGCCCGTGCCGCTATTTCGGCGACGGGCAGGGTTGCATCCTCTTGCAGGGCTTCCAGAATAATGCGTTCCTGTCGATCGAGTGACATGGCGTATCCGATCTATGAAAGTCTAAAAGATGAAAAATCGTATCAAAATACCCGCAAAATGACAAATCTTTGAAAAGAACTTCACCCGCCCTCCGGCTATTCTAGCAGTCTGTCTGACTTGCCGAATCGTAGCGAAAATTGGCACGATTGAGACCAGATTTTAGCTCGGGTGCAGGCTCATAGCCATAGCTATGGGGCAAAGCGGAACTGAGGTATGGGCCAAACGGGCAAGTTTGCAGCCGATTCATGGCAAGTTCGACAGACTGCTTAAGTGCAATTTTCCCACAACCAAAGAAGAGGTCTCTTCTATGCCGCTTGCCAACGCGCTAAACCCTTTCGAGGAGACACCGACCCTCGCCGCTCAGGACCGGGCGCGACTGGATCGACTCTATGAGCATCTCAATCAGCAGACCGAGATGTTCCTCGGCTATCCGGTGGCCAAGGATTTCGACTGCCACAGCCTATCCCGCTTTCTCGACCTGCCGCTGAATAACCTGGGTGACCCCTTCGCCCCGAGTACCTACCAGGTCGACACGCGTGAATTTGAACGTGAAGTCGTCGAATTTGCCGCCAAGCTGATGCGCGCCGAAAGCGACAACTGGTGGGGTTATGTCAGCAATGGCGGCAGCGAGGGCAATCTCTACGGTCTCTATCTGGCTCGCGAACTCTATCCCCAGGGTATGGTCTATTTTTCTCAGGCCACCCACTACAGCGTCAGCAAGAACCTGCATCTGCTCGGCATGCGCCACATCATGATCCGCGCTCAGGAGAGCGGCGAGATCGACTATGTGGATTTGCGCGAAACCCTGCGGATTCATCGTGATCTGACCCCGATTATTTTCGCCAACATCGGCACCACCATGACCGAAGGCAACGACGATATCGCCAAGATCCGCCAGATCTTTCAGGAGCTGGCGATCAGCCAGTCCTATATCCACAGTGACGCGGCGCTGTGCGGCTTCATCGCTCCGTTTCTATCTCCGCGCCCGGCCTTCGATTTTGCCGATGGCGCCGACAGTATCTCGATCAGCGGCCACAAGTTCATCGGCTCGCCGATCCCCTGCGGCATTGTGCTGGCGCGTAAGCGCAACGTCGAACGGATCGCCCGCGCCATCGCCTATATCGGCAATCTCGATACCACCATTACCGGCTCACGCAACGGCTTAACCCCGTTGATTCTGTGGCTGGCGATCAAACGCTTCGGCGAAGAGGGCTTTCGCGCCCGCGTGTCGCACAGCCTGGAGATGGCCGAATATGCCCGCTGCCGCTTGCGCGAGATCGGGGTTGAGGCCTGGAGAAATCCGCAGGCCATAACCGTCGTCTTTCCAAGCCCTGCGCCGCAACTGTGCAAGAAGTGGCAACTGGCCTCGGCAGAGGGTCAGTCCCACCTGGTGATCATGCCGAACATCTCACAGCAACAGATCGATAGCTTCGTCGCCGATCTGGCTGA
>JAUXIR010000024.1 GCA_030620915.1 Geopsychrobacter sp.
GGAAAACGCCGATGTGATTGCACTCCGTGAGACGTTGAGTCAGGGCGATGCTGACCTGAATCTGTAAAGGGCAAGCAACGTTAGTGCCGGCTGGCAGAGATGCAAGCCGTTTACCAAACGTGTTGTTTTTTAGATGACCGGATTGACCAGTAAAAATGCATAAAAGCGGCAAGAATCGTTAAGGTTTTTGCCGCTTTTTACGTAAAAGCATACACGGTCGCATGAATCTCCTTAACATACCAACCGAGGATTAAAGTGTGAAAAATAATCGCGCGTTCACTCTCATAGAAGTCATGGTCGTCTTATCCGTATTGGCCATTATTGCTATTTTGGCGTATGGTTTTTTTGGAAATATTTACAAAGAAGCCATTGATAAAAAGGTCGCCGTAGAGGTCCACAAAGAACTGGTCGCATATGCCGACGCCGCACTGGAGTATGAAAGAAGAACAGGCTCCCTGCCCGGCGCCTTCAGTATTTCATCGGTCAACGCAAATGGCATCGCCCTGTTGGGAGAGGGTGTTATGAGAACCATCCCCGGAAATAAAGGGGGAGCTGGATGGGTTCAATCGGGAAGGTATTATCAATATGGCCTAACAGACCTTAAATGCGGCACGGCAGCAAATGATTTTTACGTCAGCATCACAGGAATCAACAATGAAGCATGTCAGATTTATAACGACACATTCTCAACCAATCTTGTCGGACAAATGCCCGGGAACCAACCGGCGCTTCTAGGATTTTTGCCCGACACAACCTATGCCTATAATGGCGGCCCCTGTAAAGTCTATATGCCGATTCAGTGTTTGTAGGGCTGGGCTTACACGACGCAGACAATTCAGCTTGGCTGATTCGTAAATACTGCCTACCAATCAGGCCTCAAAGGTTAGAACGTCGGTGAGCCGAACCTTGCTCCGCGCAAGGCCAAGTCGCATGGCAGGTGTCTTTTTGTCATCCCCAACCTCAAGGTAGTTGTAATTCACCCGATAGATATCGAGCAGCATCGCAACTATTTCAGGGTTGTAGGCGTTTCGTTGGTACCAGATTCTACCTGTGTTGCTGGCAGAACTCGGTGCCCGAGATAGCAGAGACAGGCTGTTCCGAATCTGAGCGAAGAACCGGTCGATTCCATGCAGACTGGCCTTGTCCATCAGGGCCGCCAAGTGCCCATCATCATAGTCATTAAAGTCAGTCAGGTGGCAAACCTTCTTCTCGGGTTCACTTTTGATGCGGCTCAAAACATCAACCCACATATCCTTCCAGGGGCCAACAGGCTTCTTCATCTGCACAGCTCTCTCAATCAACATCCTTCGCAAGGAAGTATCAGAAATATCGTAAGGGTATTCACGCGCTAGCTTATCAACTTGAGCGCGAACCTCTCTCATCGCCCGCTGTTTCTGGTCATTTGTCATGGTCTTGTTGATGCTGACGTAGAAGGCATCGCACTCCCTGGCCACCACCCGGTCTTGAAAGGCGGCCAAGCACGCCGCCCTGATGCCAGACTCCTGGTCGAGAAAAAAGCGGAGCTTCCCAACGTGCTTAAACATGTCTCGAAGAAAAAAGAAGTGCCCGTAGAGCGTATATTCCGCATGGACCTGCATACCCTTCGTTGGAAAACGGGTATATTCTGCGGGCAAATCAAAGGACTCGACATCCGTTCTGGCCAGAGCTTCCTTGTAGGTCTGGTTGATTGAGTGCTGAAGCCCAAGATGACCACCATCCTGCCGAATTTCAGACATGATGGCCTTTTCTGCGATGGCAGGGGCATAGTCAGCCTGGAGCCACAACCGGGCATACCGGCGAAATGGCGCCTTGACGTCATGGTCTCCAGCCTCACGAGCGTCGCGCCCAATCATCCCCGGGTCGAGCGAAGGGTCGTAGTTGAGATGAATTCCAAAAACGTAACTTGAAACATTGTCTGCGGTTCCGAGCGCATGAAATTGCGTCTGACGCTTATCTTTGCGATTGGTCCAGTTCACCATATGGTCTTGCCGGTCGACGGACAGATAGAGCTTGTCCAGTGGCAGTTCGCCGGTTAAGAGGCGCCGCTCACGGCGGGCAACAAAGGCCATCGTTTGCCGGTGGATGAATCGAATTTTGTCGTAAAGAGTTTTCTGATTGATTCCAGAAATTTTGCATATGCGGCGCATCGGCACAGCGTTGACCAGCATACTAAAGACTTCTGAGTTTTTGTGCGGGAGAAGATGGTTCTTTGCAGGCTTGCTGACATTAATAGAGAATGTCTTTTTACAAGCGAGGCACAAGAAGCGCGGTGACCCAGCGGCGGTCGTGCTGTGCCGACGGTATTTCCCCTTGGATTCGCTGACACCGATATCGAAATTTGAGCAATTAGGATTCTGACAGGAAGGCTCGGCAACCTTCAGATATGAAGAAATCCGGGTTTTCTCTTCGTAGACGCCCTGATTACTCTTGATGGGAGGCGCCTCTTTGCACTTAAGGCAGATGATGGCTGGTGCACCTTGGCGGTTGTTGCTATAACTGCCGCTTGTGACCCTATAGCTGTCGCGACCACGTGCCTGTGCGCCGGGTCCCCTCGGTTGCTTTTCTGTGCTGGCCGGAACACCAAAGTTCATACAGTTCGGGTTTTTACAGAAATTAACCTGCATGCCCTCAACTTCGACCGGAACTCTTGGCTTGCTGCCACTGTTTGTAGAAACAGACATAAGAAAACCCCTTAGTCGTAAAGACTAAGGGGTTGAGGGATATTGTCAATCTAAAAAACAACACGTTTGGTAAACGGCTTGGCTAAATGCCCGGCCTTTTTCAAAATGACGCATCAGCCCAGATAAAGGTTCTGGTTGCGCGCACGATTGGCAAGAATCGTCGGATCGACCACCTCACCACAGGCGCAACATCTCCAGGCGTCGAATGCCCGCACAAAGTCATAATACTTTTCTGCATACATTCTGCTTTTGCATTTAGGACATTTCATTTGAGACCTCCCCGGCGGTTTTAAGACAAAAGACGAATTACGTCTAAAAGTTCTAACCCTGACGAAGATCTATACTTCATGAGATGTGCCAAGCCGCGTCAATACTTGATTGATTTCACATTTTCCATTAACGATTAACTTTCTGACTGTTTTTCAGTAACTTAGGGACCGTAAAAAAAGGCTTCCATTTAGCGATCCGCTTCAATCCGACCCCCTTAACCCTTTGCAACTCTTTAAGCGAACCAAAATCGCCATTTTTATGACGATCATTCTCAATACGTAGCGCCAGTGAGGGTCCGACACCCGGCAGGTCATCCCAGTCGGTTCCTGACATTCGATTCACATGCAATGGAATGCCCAGTGACATCCGCATCGCGGCCGGCATCCAACCCAGATCTACAGAGACGACAGCACCATCAACTATATGAAATATAAGCATTTTTCCGTCAATAATGACAGCTTTGCCAAGAAGCTCCTGTTGCAAATATGTGGGAACCGATATCCCCGCCAAATTAATGACGTCAAGCAGCTGCGAAGCGTCATTTATTTGATGAATTCCATCGAGCCTCGCTGCATTATCGAGTAAGAGGATTTGCATCCCCTGTCTGCCGGAAACACGCAGGGCCGGACTCTCTTCAGATAGAAAAGAGACCCGGCCCAAATCGTAAACCGTCAAACCCAGCATTAACAGCAACAGCAGCCATCCCCCCCGAGCCACCATCGAGCTATTCGCCTGAATCCTTAAGGAGTTTATACTGTAGTGCATCAATCAAGGCATGGTAGGAGGCATCGATAATATTCTCACTGACCCCGACCGTCCCCCAACGACACTCCTTGTCCCCCGATTCAACCAGTACCCGGGTAAAGGATTCAGTCCCATTGCCGGCAGGCAAGACACGCACCTTATAATCAAGCAGCTTCATCTCGCCGATCTGGGGGTAAAAGTTTTCCAGCGCCTTACGCAGAGCGCGGTCCAAGGCATTCACCGGGCCATTGCCATCAGCTGCGGTGTGCTCTATCTTGCCGCCGACCCTGACCTTGACCGTCGCTTCTGAGATGGGGCTGGTATCTTCGCTGCGGCGGGTATCGATTACCCGGAAAGCCAGAACCTGAAAGTAGCTCTTGACCTTCCCCAGGGAACGGCGCATCAGAAGCTCGAATGAAGCCTCGGCGCCCTCAAACTGATAACCCTTATTCTCCATCTCCTTGATCTCTTCAAGGATCTCCAGGGTTACCGGATCCTTGCTGTCGAGCGACAGGCCATATTCTTCGGCTTTGATCAGGATATTTGAGCGCCCCGACAGGTCGGAAACCAGCACCCTGGTCGCATTGCCGACTTTTTCAGGCCGCATATGCTCGTAGGTTTCAGGATGACGCTGAATCGCCGAGACATGGACCCCGCCCTTGTGGGCGAAGGCGGAGTTGCCGGTATAGGGTTGATGCTTATTCGGCACCAGGTTGGCCAGTTCATAGACATAGCGGGACAGCTTGCGCAGGCCGGTCATCTGCTGATCGCTGATCAGTTCATGCCCCATCTTCAACTGAAGCGCTGGGATGATTGAACAGAGGTTGGCGTTACCGCAGCGCTCGCCGAAACCGTTGATCGTCCCCTGAACCTGAACGGCACCCAGCTCGACTGCCATCAGCGAGTTTGCAACGGCGCATTCAGAATCGTTGTGCGCATGGATGCCCAAGGGGATAGAAACTGCGACTTTGACCGCCTGCATGATCGCTGCGAACTCATGGGGCAGGGTTCCACCATTGGTGTCACACAGTGCAATGCAATCGACCCCTGCATCGGCAGCGGCCTGCAGGGTCTTGATGGCATATGCGGGGTTGGCCTTATAGCCATCGAAGAAGTGCTCGGCATCGTAGATCACCTCACCAACCCGCTGCTTGAGATAAGCCAGCGAATCATGAATCAATTCCAGATTCTCTTCAAGGCTGATGCGTAACGCCTCATGAACATGGAAATCCCAGCTTTTACCGAAGATGGTGACGACGTCGGGTGCGGCAGCAAGCAGGGTCTGAATGTTATTATCTTCAGCCGGAGTCACTTTCGCACGACGGGTCGAACCAAAGGCCGCAATCTTGGCCGTAGCAAGGGTTTCATCCTTTATCGCTTCAAAGAAAGCGATATCTTTCGGGTTTGATCCAGGCCAGCCACCCTCGATATAATCGATCCCCAGGTCATCCAGACGGTGGGCAATATTGACCTTATCCTGCACCAGGAAGGAGATATCCTCCGCCTGGGTCCCGTCCCTTAATGTAGTATCGTAAAGTTTGATCCGACTCATCACATAACACCTTTCAAAGCCTCGGCCTGGTTGCCGCTACCGCCCTACCCCTCCTTGTTGAGACCGAAGGCCTCATGCAGGACCCGTACGGCAAGTTCAGTGTATTTTTCACTGATCACACAAGAGATCTTGATCTCGCTGGTTGAGATCATTTCGATATTGATCCCTTCCTTCGACAGAGTGGCAAACATCTGACTGGCGACACCGGCATGAGAGCGCATTCCAACGCCGATGATTGAGATCTTGGAGATAGCAGGATCGCTGCTGGTTCCCCTGGCGCCGATCTCTAACGCGACCGGCTCGATGATCTGCAGGGCCTTTTTGCAATCGGTTTTCGGCACGGTAAAGGTCATGTCGGTCTTACCGTCGCTCGAGACGTTCTGAATGATCATATCGACGGTGATATTCGATTCTGTCAGTGGCGAGAAGATCTGTGCTGCGATCCCCGGCTGGTCCGGCACACCCAAAACGCTGATCTTCGCCTCATCTTTATTAAAGGCAATCCCTGAAACCAGTACGGTCTCCATCTCCTCGTCCTCCTTCATCACCAGGGTCCCCTGGCTGTCGTCAAAACTGGAACGGACGTGAATCACCACGCCGTATTTCTTGGCAAATTCTACCGAGCGGATCTGCAGCACCTTGGCGCCGAGTGATGCCATTTCAAGCATCTCCTCATAGCTGATTTTATCGATCTTACGTGCTTCAGGAACCATCCGCGGGTCAGTGGTATAGACGCCATCGACATCGGTGTAGATTTCGCAAACATCGGCCTTGAGCGCGGCCGCGATCGCCACCGCCGAGGTATCCGAACCACCACGACCCAGCGTGGTGATCGCCCCATTCTCCTCAACACCCTGAAATCCGGCACAGATAACGATGGTCTTCTGCGCAAGATCTGCGCGGATATTGGTATCCGGAATACTCTTGATGCGCGCCCTGGCGTGAGAGCTGTCGGTTCTCATCGGGATCTGCGAACCGAGGTAGCTCTTGGCCTGATAACCCATCGACTGCAGACACATCGACAGCAGGGCGATGGTCACCTGCTCACCGGTCGATACCAGCACATCATATTCACGATCGCTCGGGAACTCGCACACCTCGTTGGCCAGCGCAACCAAACGGTTGGTTTCGCCGGACATAGCCGAGACGATCACAACCACTTCGTTCCCCTCATCGAAGGTCTTGGCGACCCGCGTGGCAACATTGCGGATGCGTTCGATCGTCCCAACCGATGTGCCCCCGTATTTCTGAACAACCAGGGCCATATTTCTATTGCCTCCTTGTTAGTCTTCAGGGCAACGCACCGCTTAAGGGTCCGCGCGCCGAAAATGCTCCAGACTGTGATTATTTCAGTATTTTTTTTGCAGAGAGACCTTAATAACAGGAAAACCACCGGAGGGTCAAAGCGTTTCTTGCGCGAGACAGCCGATAACGGGGTGTTTTTACTGAGTAAGCAACCATTTTTGCAAGCAGCCGAGTAGGGCTTGGGGTTCGATCCCATGAGCACTGACCGCGATCTCGCGGCAGTCGGCGGATAAACGATCAATCTGCACCAGCAGATGATCGAATTCGCGATCCGCCAAACGCTCCGGCCATTCAACCAGAGCAACACCATCGCTATGGGCAAAGTCATCGAAACCGATCTCGATCAACTCCTCGGCATCGGCCAGACGATAGAGATCAAAATGATAGAGATCGATCCGCGCGGGGTAGTGATTCATCAGGGTAAAGGTGGGACTGGTAATCGGGATATTCTCGGGGACTCCAAGCCCTCGGGCCAGTGCTCGCGCAATCACCGACTTGCCTGCGCCGAGATCACCCTCTAAGAGAATCGTCAGCGGTCGCTGTAATTGCTCGCCCAGAAAACGCCCGAAAGCGCTGGTTTCTTCCTCGCTGCTGGTTTTAAACTTCACCGCAGAATTAAACCTCGACGGCCCTGATCAAATCAAGACGCGCCACGACACCGACCAGTTCATCGTTCTCCATGACCGGAATGAGGTGGGCCTTATGCTGACTCATCAAACCGGCGATCTCACGCACGGTTGCCTCTGGTGTGCAGGTCACCGGCTTAGGATTATAGAGTTCATCGACTGTCTGCGCCGTCACCCGGTCGACCTCCTTGCGGAAGCGCTTCTCGCTGTCGAGATAAAATACCCCCTCAAACAAAGCCATGACCGTAGGAATATGCAGCGGTTTCTGCTGTTCAATCAGGTCGGTCTCACTGATGACACCGGCCAATTTCCCCGAGTCATCCAGCACCGGCATATTACTGAACCTCGATGCAACAAACTTGGCGGCCAGATCCTTGAGGCTGGTATTAAGGGTCACGGTGACCATATCGGTAGTCATAATATCTTTGGCTGTCAGCATGCGCAGACTCCTTCCAGTTGATGTCGAACAACAGGGATAGTTTTAAGTAGATCACCGGCGAGTATCCCGGCACAGCCGATCTCATCGGCCAACAGGTCGGCAGCAGCGCCGTGCAACCAGGCCGCGAGGCCAGCGGCATCGAAGGGGGAGAGTCCTTGAGCGAGAAGCCCACCAATCAAACCACTGAGCACATCACCACTGCCAGCGGTAGCCAGACCGGCATTGCCGCTGCCGTTGATCCGCACGCGCCCAGCGGGATCGGCAATCAGGGTACGGGGTCCCTTCAACAACAACACAACGCCATGCTCAATCGCGAACCGGCGCGCCAGACGAAAGCGGTCCGCTTCAACTTCAGCGACGCTCAAACCGGTCAAACGTGAGAACTCGCCGGGGTGCGGGGTTAGAATCGGCGGTCGATCTCCAGACTCAGGCAGCACATCCAGCGCTCCAACCAGGGCATTCAGGCCATCGGCGTCGATCACCAATGGAGAGCGACAACCGGCCACCAGCCTGCGCACCGCGCTGACCGTCTGCGGGTCCTGCCCCAGACCGGGTCCCAGCACCAGCGCCTGAAATTTTACCGACAGGGACTCGATCTCGGCGCAATTCTGACTGAGCAGATGATTCTGATGCCCCGCAAGTGACCGCGTCATGACCTCTGTCAGTTTAACTTCAAGAATCGCCTGGAGTTCAGCCGGACAGGCGAGGGTTACCAGGCCGGCTCCGCTACGCAGGCCGGCTTCACTGCAAAGCGCGGCGGCACCCGTCATCCCGATCGAGCCCGCGATCACCCCCAGATGGCCAAAAGAACCCTTATGCCCAGACATCGGCCGCTGCGGCAGCAAGCCGCCGGCGACAGACTCGTCGATCAGGGTGCAAGAGAAATCATCCTGCGGTCGCGCCGCACGCGGTATGCCGATTTCAAGCACCCGCAACTCACCGACATAATCGGCTCCCGGTCGGCTGCCGTGACCGACCTTTGCACTATCGAAGCAGAGGGTCAAGTCGGCCGCAACCGCAGCCCCCAGCACACGACCGTCGGACCCACTGACCCCCGAGGGGATATCGACCGCGACCACCTGAGCCGGGTTTTTATTCATCAGCTCAATCGCCGACCGATAGAGCCCGGTAACCTCGGTCGACAAGCCGGTTCCCAAAAGAGCATCGATAATCAGCAACGGCTCTACTGCGGAAAATTCTTCACGCAAGGCAACCTGGTTGTCAATAAAGCGAATCTCGCCATCCAATCGCTGCAAAATCTGCAACATCAAGGCAGCATCACCCGCAATCCGATCCTCGGCGGCCAGCACCAGGGTCCGTACCTGCCAGCCGCGATCAGCCAGGATTCTGGCGATCACATAGCCATCGCCGCCGTTGTTACCGCGACCCGCCAGCACCAGGATCGGGCCGGGGAAGAGCTCATGGGCATCACTCAGAATTTCTTCGGCGGCGGCACGACCGGCATTCTCCATCAATACCGCACCGGGGATCCCTAGAGTCTCGATCGCATTAAGGTCGATCGCCTGCATCTGTTCGGCAGTGATCAGCTTCATCTACCTACCCGTTTAAAAAGTGATTGGTTCTCACAAATAACCTTGGATGCCTAAGCCATCAGTCTTCAAGTATAACCGATGCCACGCCATAGTCACCGTCATGGCTATAGGAAAGATGGGAGCGCGTCGCGCCTTTTTCGGACATCAGCTCAAGAGCACGGCCAGTTAATTCGAGCGATGGACGTCCCAGATCATCGCGAATGATTTCGATCTGCTGCCAGCTCAAGCCAAAACGCAACCCGGTTCCCAGCGCCTTGACGAAGGCTTCCTTGGCGGCAAAACGGACCGCGAAATGAGAGGCAGGATCTTTGCGCGACAAGGCATAGTCGCGCTCAGCCGGGGTAAAGAGGCGCTCCAGCACCGCAAACTTTCCCTCGTCGATAAAACGTCTAAAACGGGGGATTCGGGCCAGATCGATTCCGCTGCCGACAATCGCCATCAGCTCTCCTTGAGCAGCTCAAGCATTTCACGCACCGCGCGCTCCATCCCGACCAAAGCCGCCCGTCCGACAATGCTGTGGCCAATATTGAATTCATCAATACCGCGCAACGCCGCGACCGGTCCGATATTTCGGTAATTCAGGCCATGCCCGGCATTAACCGCCATGCCGAATTTGCGTGCGGCACTGATGGCAATCTCGATCCGCCGTAATTGGTCAAGGCGATCTTTTTCGTGGCGCATCTCACAATAGGTTCCGGTGTGAATCTCGATACCATCTGCCCCGGCGCGGTGACTGGCCTTGATCTGCTCAAGATCGGGTTCGATAAAGAGACTCACCACAATCCCGGCCTGTTGCATCAGCGCAATTTTCTGTTTTAGCGTCTGCCGCAGCATCGACACATCAAGCCCACCCTCGGTGGTCAGTTCATGGCGCCCCTCTGGAACCAGGGTGACCGTATCGGGGAGAATTTTCAGCGCAATGGCAACCATCTCGTCGGTCAAGGCCATCTCGAGGTTGAGACTGGTCTTGATCGTACGGCGCAGTATTTCAACATCACGATCCTGAATATGGCGCCGGTCTTCGCGCAAATGGACGGTGATGCCATGAGCGCCCGCAAGTTCTGCCAGCATTGCCGCCGCAACCGGATCGGGTTCATCTATGCCCCGCGCTTCACGCAGGGTTGCAATATGATCGACGTTAACTCCCAATTTTGCCAAGGGATCTGACTCCTTTAATCTCGTGTGATTTATGCAGTGCCGATCGATTTTTCAACAGCCGCCGCAATTTCTGCCGCCAGAGCTTCGATCTGTGTCTGGTCGGTCCCTTCGAGCATAATTCGCAGCAGGGGTTCAGTCCCCGAGTAACGGATCAGAACTCGGCCCTGCTCACCAAGCGTCTCTTCTGCAGCGGCAATCACCTTGCCGACTTCAGGCAGTTCAGCCAGATCGGTCCGCTGTCTTACCCTAATGTTCAACAAGACCTGAGGCAACGACTCCATCACCCGGGCCAATTCCGATAAGCGCTTACCGCTGCGCTGGATAA
>JAUXIR010000361.1 GCA_030620915.1 Geopsychrobacter sp.
GGGATCTCTGCCCCGCTGGCCAAATGACACTCAGCGACTGCGAGCTGTTGCAGGTTGCCGAGCGTCTGCTTGATGCCGGAATCTTCTATCTGTTGCTTGACGAACGGCCGCTGCTCCATCAAGGGCTGCCCGCTGTTTTGAATCAGTTGTCGGCCGGAGGTTGTCAGGTCGGCCTTGTGTTGGGAGATGACCCGGCTGAGTGGGCTCGGCTGGAGAGGCTTGAGCGACGCTACCCCCTGTTTGTTGATGCGGGCTGCTGGGTGGAAAAAACCGCTGGTTTGCAAGGGCTTGAGCTCTTCTTTGCGGAGTTGACGGCTAAGGGTCATGACCCCTCATTGCTGTGGGTTCCCGCCGCCGGTCAACTTCAGAATCTATACCCCCTGCTTGAACTCTGTGAGCGCCGGAATATCCCCCGTTTTAAGTTGCCAAACCAGAAGATAACTGTTAATTCTGGATCGGTTGATCCGGCCAGATTACTGCAAACCAATGATTTGGAGATGCTGGTCGGATTGCTGAAAGAGCAGCCCTTAAAAACAGCCAAGACGACACTTGAAGTCCATGATCTGTTCCTTTGGGAATTGATTTTCCCACAGGGTGGCGGCGCGCGCAGCGAATATGGCGGCTGTCAGGCCGGCAACAGCCTTGGTCATATCGCGGCCAATGCCGATCTCTGGCCCTGCTCCTCCTGGCCACAAGCGATGGGTAACCTGCTGCAGCATGACTTGCTCTCTATCTGGGATTCCGCAACTCGCTATCAGGTGCGCGCCGAAGTTGCCGCCAAACCTGATGATTGCGCCGGCTGCCGTGATTACCCGATCTGTTTCGGTGGTTGTCGCGGCCTGGCTCGAAGTTGCCGGCAAGATGATGGCCGCCGGGATTTGCTCTGTAGCGGACCGCGAGAATAATGACTCAGTCTGAATCGACGACCGACAACATCTATCTTGATAATGCAGCGACCAGCCACCCCAAGCCCGAATCTGTCTATCAGCGGACCCTCGAAGCCCTTCGTTGCGGTGGAAATGCCGGACGGGGTGGCTATGATACGAGCCTGGCCGCCGATCGCCTGATTTTTGCTGCCCGGGAAGCCTTGGCCGATTTCTATCGCGTTGCCGATTCAAGCTGTTTCGTCTTTACCCTCAATGCAACAACGGCACTCAATACCGCACTGTTCGGTCTGCTGCGCGCCGGCGACCGGGTCGTCACCAGCAGCATGGAACACAATGCGGTGACTCGGCCATTGCGGCGTTTAGCCGACCTCGGCATCGAGGTTGACAAGGTTCAAGCCGATGCCGGTGGTTTGCTCGATCAGCAGCGCTTACGGCAGGCCTGCCTGACGCGTCCAACACGGCTGCTGGTCCTGAACCACTGCTCAAACGTCAATGGCCAATTGCAGGATATCGATGGGCTCGGTGCCTTCTGCCGGGAACAAAATATCCTCTTTCTGCTCGATGGGTCTCAGAGTGCCGGTTCTTTCCCCCTGGCGATCGAGGCCGAGCAGATCGATCTTTACGCCGCCGCAGGCCATAAGAATCTGCTTGGACCCTCCGGCTCGGGACTGCTTTACCTGCGCCCGGATCTGCAACTCGAGCCGTTGATCTATGGTGGCACCGGTGGCAACAGCCATTCCGATCTACAACCGGAGATGATGCCCGAACGCCTGGAGAGTGGCACCCAGAATCTTCCAGGCATTGCCGGGTTGCTGGCGGCGGTTGAATATCTGCAGCAGGAGGGACTTGCCCCCTTAAGAAAAAAAGTAGAGGGCCATCTGCAGCAATTAATCGTCGAACTCGGATCGATCGGCGGGGTGCGTCTTTATACTGCCGATCGGATCTCTCATCAGGGTGACGCAATTTCATTGACTGTAGAGGGGATCGATCCGGCCGAAATCGGCTTTCGCCTCGATCATGAGTTCGGCATCTCCGTACGTGTCGGGTTGCACTGCGCCCCGGATGCTCATCGGACCCTTGGAACCTATCCGCAGGGGACGGTCAGGGTCAGTCCGGGGATTTTCACCCGTGACGACGAGATCGATAAACTGGTTGCCGCAGTCAAGACGATCTGTACGGATCGGGTTGATCCCTGAATCGGTGGCCTGTTGGTCGATATGTCTGACGGGCTGCAGACAACACTTCATGCGTAAGTTAAGGAGACAGGACAATGCGTAGTTTTCAATCGCTGATAATGCTTCTGCTGGTGAGTCTGTTGCTGGCCTGTTCGTTGCCGCCCGATAAGCCGGTCACGCGTAAGGAACTCGGCCAGTCGGGTATCTACCGAACCTATAAGATTGAGGAATCCCCCGAGGAAGTGCTCAACGCCCTCAATATGGAAGGGGAGGTCGTCCTTAGAGGTGAGTATCTTGGTCGACCGGTCTATATCAAGATCCTGGCAACATCTGATGGACTCGAGATAACTGCATTTGACCGTTAGCCATTCGTTTCTTACTGCAATGTATTCTGTGCCCTAAGGGGGCAGGATGTAATTTGGCGGGGAGCCCTCCATGAAAACATATGTCCTTGACACCAACGTTCTGCTGCACGATCCCCAGGCGATATTTCGCTTCGAAGACAATGATGTCGTTCTGCCGCTAACGGTTGTCGAAGAGATCGATCGCTTCAAGAAAGAGCAGAGTGAGACCGGACGAAATGCCC
>JAUXIR010000301.1 GCA_030620915.1 Geopsychrobacter sp.
CCTACTATCTGGTCCATTCTATGAACCCTGCGGTCGATGATTTTTCCCACACCGACCGACTGGCGGCGATAAACATGACCAAGGCCTCGTCTGCGGCCAAACTGCAGCAGATCATCTATCTGGGCGGATTGGGCGAAGAAGGGAGCGGCCTGAGCCACCACCTTCAATCACGCAGCGAAGTCGGCCAACTGCTTCAACTCGGACAGGTCCCGGTCACCACACTCCGTGCGGCGATGATTATCGGCTCGGGCAGTGCCGCGTTCGAAATCCTGCGTTACCTGGTCGACCGCCTGCCGCTGATCCTGACCCCGCGCTGGGTCGACACCCCCTGCCAACCGATCGGGGTGAGAAATGTACTGCATTACCTGATCGGCTGTTTGGAGTGCCCGGAAACCCTCGGCGAGACCTTTGATATCGGCCAACCGGAGATCCTCAGCTATCACCAGCTGATGGAGATCTACGCCGAAGAAGCAGGCCTGCGCAAACGGCGGATAATCCCACTGCCGTTTCTCACCCCACGCTTGAGCTCCTACTGGATTCACCTGCTGACCCCAATCCCGGCCGCCCTGGCTCGCCCCTTGACCGAGGGTTTAAAGAATCCGGTCATCTGCCACGACAACCGTATTGCCGAGCTGCTGCCCCAGGACCTGTTCGACTGCCGCAAGGCGATTCGTCTGGCGCTTGAACGGATGAAGGAGCACCATGTGGAAAGCTCCTGGACCGATTCGGGTCCGGTTCACCCGGCAGAATGGAGCATGCGCGGCGACCCGGCCTGGGCGGGAGGCAAGATCTTCACCGACTCACGGCGGGTGATCATCGATGCCAAACCGGCTGAAATCTGGCCGGCACTGGCCTCGATCGGTGGCGAGGTCGGTTGGTACTATGCCAACTGGCTCTGGAAGCTGCGCGGCATGATGGATCGGGTGATCGGTGGGGTGGGCCTCAGTCGCGGCCGCCGTGACCTGCGAGAGATTTGTCCCGGCGATGCCCTCGACCTCTGGCGGGTGGTCGACGTTGAACAACAAAAACGCCTGCTCTTAAATGCCGAGATGAAACTACCGGGCGAAGCGGTGCTCTTGTTCGAGCTGCAACCACTGGATGACGGCCGCACCGAGTTGCGCCAAATCGCGCGCTTTCTGCCGCGCGGCCTGCTCGGACTGATCTACTGGTACGCAATCACTCCGCTCCACAACTATGTCTTTGACGGGATGTTGCGCGGCATCGCCAAGGCGGCCCAAACCAAGATCAGTACCGGTCCCGAACGCTTCAAGGAAGAAGAGAAAACAAGTCAATCGCCATCTTGACTGAGCGGGAAGTTCATTCCAAACGGTCCAGGAGAAGAGAGGACTTTTCTCAAATGCACCCTGCTGGTGATTGCTCTTGCCACGCTGGTCGCCTTTCCAGGATTCTTCGGCTTCGAGGCCTTCAGATCGCCGCGCACCCGACCGATATTCAACTATCACCCGGACGAGCCTTCGACATAAGATATTTACATATCGGAGGCTTAGCCAATCCCTTCAAGGAAACGCCATGTTCTGCGTGCTGAATGCCAGGCTGCTTAAAGCTCTACTGCTTATCCTGCTCTTTGCAGGACCAGTTCAGGCGGCAGAATCTCTCGCCTACTATTCCGATTACTTCTCCTTTATCGGACAGGATGAAACTGGCTATCTGCTCTTCGCCATCGACAGCAACCGCGGAGTCGATGGCGGTAAATTTCAGGCCGAGCATTTCGGGGTGCTCTACGATCAGGGCCAAGGCTGGGTCGAGCTGGTCGGCACCGGTGAGTATGCAAATCCCCGAGGGATCCTTACCAAAATCCCCGACTCAACGGGATTTCAATTTTCCGGCCACCCGACAAGCGGCATCACCGTCCTGAGTCGAGTCAACGATCTGCGCCTGGAGGTCAACCCGCTGACCACCCGGCTTGAAGATAACAGTAGCAAGCGACGCCAAAACTGGGGAAACGCTGCGGCGGTTCTCTACTGGCAGGGCCGCATCGTCCCGGGCCGGGTGATCTACGAAGGGCTGACGCACCACAACTGGAACCGCCTGACCGGCAGCAACTCCGATTGGGATAATTTCCAGGGGTTCTATCTCGCCATTCAGCGTGGCTCAGCATCCGCCTGGCAGGATCTTTACCTGCGCACGCAGGGGAAGAAGAAAACCCTGCACTCCAAGGGCTTTCTCGACACCCATGACTGGCAGGCGAGTATCTTCAGCCCGAACCTTGAAGTCACCAAAAAAGATTGGGCCCTCGGTTTTTATCGCTGGAATGAAGGCTGGCAGATGAATCTGCAGCAAGTGGCGACAGACAAGGGTCTCGCCCCCCCATTCGCATCTCTGGAACTCAAACAGGTCAGTCGCACGAATGTCAGCAACTGGGTCATCGGCGGCTTCGCCATGAGCGTTGTCGAAGGAACCCTGGAAATTGATGGTCAGCAAACCCGGGTGCTGGGATTTGCCGAATTGATCAAATAGCGCAGAGCGACTCGCATTATTTCAGACCCCTTTACCCACTTACAAAGCCAGACCCCACTCAAGCAATTTCCTGAGATACTTGACAGCGCCTGAGACCCACAACATACTGACCGGTATGAAAGATCCACAAGCAACGAAAAAGCAGCTTCTGAACGCGGCCTTTGCTGTCATCTACCGCAAGGGATTCAAGGCTGCCAGCCTCAGCGACATCCTCGCCGACACCGGTCTGACCAAGGGTGCGCTCTATCACCACTTCCCGAACAAGCAGGCCCTGGGCCTGGCCTTGCTCGACACCATCGAACAGGGGGTCGAGCGGCTCTGGCTGAGGCATCTCGCGATCTGTGAAGATCCCCTCGACTGCCTGCAGTCAACTCTGCGTGACGCGGTTGATCAACTGTCGCCTGAGGAATTGATCCTTGGCTGTCCATTGAACAACCTGGCCCAGGAGATGTCTTCACTCGACGAAGGCTTTCGCCAGCGAGTGGCTGCGATCTACCGCGGCTGGCAGCAGGGGGTCGAACAGGCGCTGCTGCGCGGACAGCAGCAGGGAACGGTCAACAAGGAGATCGACGTGGCTGCCGTTGCCGATTTTTATGTCGCCTCGCTTGCCGGAGGCCGCGGCCTGGCCAAGACCACGCGTTCGGCAGATTTACTGCAGAACTGTGTCACCAGTATGAACTGGTATCTTGAGAGCCTGCGGCCTGCATTCACCAGTCGCGCAGGGGGCTGGATGAAAGATAAGTTTTCAGCACTGAG
>JAUXIR010000058.1 GCA_030620915.1 Geopsychrobacter sp.
TTGGCGCCGCTACGACCGACGCTGATGAGTTCGGGGGCTCCCTCGCCAAGCAGGGTCGCCAGCGGCATGCCGTGAACATTGCCCGACGCGGAACTCTCAAGCGTATTAAAATCCCCGTGCGCGTCGACCCAGATCACTCCGCAGGGGGTGGCAGCCGTCACTCCACCAATGGTACCGATAGCGACCGAATGATCACCGCCGATAAAAATCGGGATAACCCCCTCGCTGACCGCCTGACTGGCGGCGAGATAGGCGGCATTGCAGACCTGGGCGATCGCCGGGATAAAGCCCCGATCGCTGCGATCGATGGCGTCACGCACCGGCACCATGATGTTGCCGGCGTCCTGCACCTGGTAACCGATCCGCTTGAGTCGTGCCGCCAGCCCTGCGTAACGCACCGCGGCCGGTCCCATGTCGACCCCACGCTGGCTCTGACCCAGATCGATGGGAATTCCGATGATGCGGACTGTTTTCTGTTTCATGTCACCTCACGCCTCACGCCTCACGCCTTCAAATTCTTCCACAGGTTCGTCATGAAATCCTGCGCGTTGGTCAGAATCGCCACCGCCTGTGCCGAGCCGCGATTAGCCAGTTTATCGGCCGAAAACTCCGACATATCGACAATGTAGAAATAGACCGGTCGCACCTCACCGTCATCCATGATGCGATAGCTCGGTACCATGTTACCAAAGGCGATCGAATGCAGCTGGGTCGCCAGTGCGATCACCGTGGTCGCCTTGCGCGCATGGACGCGCATCGCATCCTGAGCCTCGTAAGCATTGGAGATCACCTCGGGCAGCGGCCCGTCATCACGGATCGAACCGGCCAGTACATAGGGCACCTTCTTTTTCTCGCAGGCGTAGATGATGCCATCCTTAAGCTGCAGATCGTCTATGGCCTGCGGGATCGATCCGGCCCGTCGCACCTTGTTGATCAGATCGAGGTGATTATAGTGCCCCAATGGCCGCAGGTGCTGAGTATAGATATCCTGACCGAGGCCGGTGCGGAAAAGCGCCGCCTCCAGATCGTGGGTCGCCAGTGCGTTTCCCGCCAGCAGACCATGGCAATAACCGTTCTCGATCAAACCCTGCATCGCATCGCGGCTGTCCTTGTCGAAGGCCACCGCCGGCCCGAGCACCCAGACGATATGACCATGATCGCGGTCATGCCGCAGCACCTTATAAAGATCGTCGTAACTGCGCGAAAAGGGGGTTTCTCGCGTGCCGCGTGTGCGGAAGGTAAACTTGTCGGCCGCCTCATCACTCGCCTGATGGAAGCCATCAATATGAACGAAGATCCCCTCTTCACCGTTTTCAGTCCGCCCGACCACAACCCGATCGCCATTTTTGACCCGACGCGCCTCAACCACATCCAGTTCTTCACCGCGCAACACCAGCACCGAATCCATCCGGCTCTCAGGGGCCAGTATCCAGCGCCCTTCACCGAGATGAACATATTCAGGGTGATTCGAGGTCCCGTGAAAATTCTCCGGCACGACACCGTCGGCCGTGGCAACCTCTGTTTCCACCCGTGGCGCAGAAGCAAGCTCCGGGAGAGTAAAATCAGGCGGGGTGAAATCGGGATAGGGATATGACATCTGCAAACCTCCGCAACAAAATAATTCTAACGATACCCTTTTTTGATCATATCAGACACCGAAAGGGGTAGCGCAGAAAAAATTGCCGCTAGCCGATCAAACAAGACCGTGCAACCGAATCACCCTCATACTTAAAAAAACACAGACTGCGGTAACCCTGTAAACGATTTAATAGTGGAACCATCTGCTTCGGAGATGCTATTTACTAGAGCTTCCAGCAAAAAGGCTGAAAATTCATTTGCAACAGCCTCCCGATTCGGGAGCGACAATGACAACGGATTTCCCATGAACAACGAAACAGCCGAAACACAATCCTCAATCAATCATGATATCAACCTGACCGTGGCCTCGCCACTGCCGCAGAATGTTGAAGTTTCTTTTGAGTTTTTCCCACCGAAAACCGAAAAATCTGAAGAATCTCTCTGGCGAGCCATCAAGCGTCTCGAGCCATTGCAGCCCAACTATGTCTCAGTGACCTATGGGGCCGGAGGCACCACCCGTGAGCGGACACATGCCACGGTTTCACGCCTGCGCCGGGAGACCGGTCTTGAGCCGGCCGCCCACCTGACATGTGTCGATGCCAGCCGTGGAGAGATTGATGATATCGCCCGCCAGTACTGGGATGAAGGGGTACGCCACATCGTCGCCCTGCGTGGCGACCCGGCTGAGGGACAGAAAACCTACCAGCCTCACCCCGACGGCTATGCCTATGCCTCCGATCTGGTCACCGGCCTGAAAAAAGTCGCCGATTTTGAGATCAGTGTCGCCGCCTACCCGGAGGGACACCCCGAGGCGCCCTCTAAAGAATCGGATCTGGACAACCTGAAGCGTAAGATCGATGCCGGGGCGACGCGGGCCATCAGCCAGTTCTTTTTCGATACCGGGGCCTTCCTGCGCTTCCGCGATAAAGCCCGGGCTGCCGGTATCAAGGTGCCGATCGTGCCCGGCATCCTGCCGGTGACCAACTTTGAACGGGTCAAGGAGTTCGCCACCGCCTGCGGTGCCTCGGTTCCGGACTGGATGGCGCAGCTGTTCATCGGCCTGGATGACGAACCGGAAACCCGCAACCTCGTTGCCGCAACGGTCGCCGCCGAGAAATGTCGCGCCCTCTATGCCAACGGTGTCGACGCCTTTCATTTCTACACCCTGAACCGGGCCGATCTGACCTATGCGATCTGCCATATTCTGGGTGTCCGTCCGAAATAGACTGCAAATCGTTATCACCAACCATCCGTTACATCAGTCCAATCCTGGCAACCCAAGGGACCTCAACATGACCGAAAACCTGATCCAGCGCACCATGAGCGCCTATACCTATCCGCTGCTGATCAAAAATCTGCTCAACGCGCCGGTGGTCGATGACCCACAACAGCAGATCGTCTATCGCGACCAGATGCGCTTCTCCTACGCCGAATTCCGCCAGCGGGTCTGCCGTCTGGCCAATGCCCTGAGCGCCATCGGGGTCAGGGCCGGCGATACGGTGGCGGTCATGGATTGGGACAGCCACCGTTACCTGGAATGCTTCTATGCCATCCCGATGCTCGGTGCGGTGCTGCACACGGTCAATATCCGCCTCTCGACGGAACAGATTCTCTTCACCATCGACCACGCCGAGGATGATTATATTCTGGTCAATGAGGAGTTCCTGCCGATTCTGGAACAGATCAAGGGCCGCATCGATACGGTCAAAGGCTATGTTCTGCTGCAGGACGGCCGACAAGCCTGCGAGACCTCGCTGACCTTCGAGGGCGAATACGAAGCACTGCTGGATGCGGCCGATGATCATTTCGACTTCGCCGATTTCGATGAAAACACCCGCGCCACCACCTTCTACACCACCGGCACCACCGGCCTGCCCAAGGGAGTCTATTTCAGTCATCGTCAACTGGTGCTGCACACCCTCGGCACCCTGGCTGCCTTGGGCACCCCCGCGGAGCAGGGACGTCTGCACCAGCGGGATGTCTACATGCCGATCACGCCGATGTTCCACGTTCACGCCTGGGGGGTCCCCTATGTGGCGACCTCGCTCGGCATCAAACAGGTCTATCCGGGCAAATACGCCCCCGACTCGCTGCTGCAGCTGCTGGCCAAGGAGAAGGTCACCTTCTCACACTGCGTGCCGACCATCCTGCAAATGTTGATGAGCCACCCGAGCTTTGCTGAAACCGATCTGTCAAACTGGAAGGTGTTGATCGGCGGGGCTGCCCTGCCCCAAGCGATGTGCCGCGCCGCGCTGCGCAAAGGGATCGACATCTTCAGCGGCTACGGCATGTCTGAAACCTGCCCGATACTAACCATCGCCCATGTGGCCGAAGATAATCTGAGCGAGGATGAGCAGGTTGACATAAGGTGCAAAACCGGACGCCCGGTACCCCTGGTCGATCTCCGCATCGCCGATGAGAATCTGGAAGAGATTTCGCGTGATGGTGAGAGTGTCGGTGAAATCGTAGTACGCACCCCCTGGCTGACCCAGGGCTACCTCAAGGATCAGCGTAATTCCGAGACCCTGTGGCGCGGCGGCTACCTGCACACCGGCGATGTGGCCCACCGCAACAAACAGAACTACATCAAGATCACCGACCGGATCAAAGATGTCATCAAGGTCGGCGGCGAATGGCTTTCATCCCTGGAGCTCGAAGACCTGCTCTGCACCCACCCGGCCGTCGCTGAAACAGCGGTTATCAGCCTGCCCGATGCCAAATGGGGCGAAAAACCGATGGCCCTGGTGGTGGTCAAAGAGGATGTCGAAACTGATGAGAAGGAACTGCTCGCATATATCCGCGGCTTTGTCGACAAGGGGATCATCTCCAAACAGGTCGTGCTACTCAAAATCAGGTTTGTCGAGGCGATAGACAAGACCAGCGTCGGTAAAGTCAACAAACGCGCACTGCGTGAAAAATTTCAGCAGAGCTGAAAGGAAAACCCCGGAGCAGACACCCGGCTCCGGGGTTTTCTTTGCGTTATCTAAAAAGCACGATGAGCTCAATCGATCAGCAGCTCATCGATCGTCACTAAATCGATGTCGAAGGCATCGGCCACCCCCCGATAGGTGATCTGACCGTCAACGATATTAATCCCGGCCCTGATCCCTTCATCCTCACGCGCAACCTGCCGCCAGCCGTTATTGGCTATCGCCACCGCATACGGCAGGGTAGCGTTGGTCAGGGCCATGGTCGAGGTCAGCGGCACCGCGCCCGGCATGTTGGCGACGCAGTAATGCACGATGCCATCAACCTCATATGTCGGTTCGGTATGGGTGGTCGCCTTGGAGGTCTCGAAACAGCCCCCCTGGTCGATGGCGACATCAACCATCACCGCGCCGGTCTTCATGGTTTTCAGCATCTCGCGGGTCACCAGCTTCGGCGCCTTGGCGCCATGCAGCAACACCGCACCGATCACGACATCGGCCTCCCGTATCAGCTCACGCACCGTCGCCGGTGACGACATCATCGGAAAACAGTTCTTCGGCATCACCTCTGCCAGATGCCGCAGCCGATCAAGATTCATATCGAGCAGGTAGACCTTGGCCCCCAGCCCGCAGGCCATCTGTGCCGCATGGGTTCCAACCACACCGCCACCGAGAACAAGGACCGTCGCCGGAGCCACCCCCGGCACCCCACCCATCATGATGCCGCGTCCCCCTTGCGAACGTTCGAGATACTTGGCTCCCTCCTGCGCAGCCATCCGCCCGGCAACCTCACTCATCGGCGTCAATAGCGGCAGGCTGCCATCGGGGTTGGTAATCGTCTCATAAGCGATACAGACCGCCTTGCTCTCCATCATCGCTCGTGTCAGTGGCTCGGATGCGGCAAAGTGAAAATAGGTAAAAAAGATCTGCCCCGGGCGAATCAGGGCATATTCACTCGGTTGCGGTTCTTTGACGTGCATCAGCATATCCGCTTTGGCGAAGACCTCTACGTGACTCGCAGCGATCTGCGCTCCGGCATGCAGATAATCCTCATCACTGAAACCACTACCAACCCCGGCACAGGTTTCAACCAGAACCTGATGACCGTTGTTCTTCATCACTTCAACCCCGGCCGGGGTCATGCAGACCCGGCTCTCCTCGATTTTGATTTCTTTAAGAATTCCGACGATCATAAAGTACTCCTTCGATTAAAAAATCAGGGTTCTGTCTGAAACCGCGCCAAACCTTAAGTTGAACTCTGCTGGACTTCTCGTTAAGTCTATCAGGAACTTCAGAAAATTAACTTGCGAACAGCTCTACAAATCGCTATTTTTATCGAAGATAATTCCACCTTTTCTCACAAACGAGCATGATCATGCATCCACTAGACATTGACGCAATAGATCGAAGCATCCTCTCGGAGCTACAGAAAGACGGTCGCCTCTCCAACGTGCAACTGGCTGAAAAAATCGGACTTTCAGAATCGGCCTGCCTGCGACGGGTTCGCCTGCTGGAACAGAACGGCACCATCGACCGTTACGCGATGCTGATCGACCAGACGGCGATCGGTAAACCGGGAACGGTGTTCGTACGCGTGTCTCTCGAGGGCCAGCAGCAGGATAAATTACAGCGCTTTGAAGAGGCGATCGGCAAGGTCAGGGATGTGATGGAATGCTACCTGATGTCCGGCGATACCGATTACCTGCTGCGGATTATCGTGCGCGATAACGAGGACTACATGCGGATCCACAACCGCCTCACCAGCCTGCCCGGAGTCCTGCGTATTCAGTCCTCCTTTGCCTTAAAAACCGTGGTTAAAAGAACAGAACTCCCCCTCGAATAGCCCACGACGAACCCTGTAATCCAGAGATCCCCTGTCCCTTGACGAGCTGTTCCCCCGGATGATAGTTTAATATTAAACCATTTACGCAGGAGCTATTCATTGTCGACCCATCATCCAGGAAGTCAGAAGGATCAGCACGCGCTAAATGCCTACATCAGCCTGCTGCGCTGCACTGAAACAGTCACCAGCGACACCTGTCGCCACCTAGCAGCCGAAAAGCTGACAGTCGGCCAGTTCGGCACCCTTGAGGCGCTTTACCACCTTGGACCGCTCTGCCAACGCGATATCGGCAAAAAGCTGCTGAAAACCGGCGGCAATGTCACGACTGTGGTCGGCAATCTTGAGAAACGAGCCCTGGTTGAACGGCGCAGAATGCCCGAAGACCGCCGTTACTACAGCGTCGCGCTGACCGAAACGGGGCAAGAATTGATCGCGCGCATCATGCCGCGCCATATCGAAAACATAACGACAAGACTGGCGGTACTCAGCCTGCAGGAGCAGGACGAGCTGCGCCGCCTGTGCCGCAAGCTGGGACTGGCTAGCTGAAGGGCTCGCCAGAGAGTTCATCACTAAACGACCTAAATCGAAAGGGGTAAAACAATGATCAAAAAATTTCTCGCGACCGAAAACGACCTTGCCCCCCTGCTGCTGCGCCTGACCTTAGGCGTCGTAATCCTGCCGCACGGCCTGCAGAAAACCCTCGGTCTGTTCGGCGGCCACGGCTTCTCCGGCACCTACGGTTTCTTCACCGCACAGATGGGGATGCCAGGGTTCGTCGCGGTTCTGGTGATCCTGGCCGAATCTCTCGGCGCGCTCGGCCTGATCATCGGTTTTGCCACCCGCCTCGGGGCCCTGGGGGTCGCCGCAGTGATGAGCGGTGCCATAATCATGGTCCACTGGCAGAATGGCTTCTTCATGAACTGGGCGGACAAACAAGCCGGCGAAGGCTTCGAGTATCACCTGCTGGCCCTCGGGATCGCCATCGTCCTGCTGATCAAAGGTGGTGGCGCAATGTCGGTCGACGGTCTGATTGCCGGAAAGGATTAAAGTCGTGCTCAAAATTCGTTACAGCGAAGAACGTGGCCACGCCGATCACGGCTGGCTCGACACCCGGCACAGTTTTTCCTTCGCCGACTATCACGATCCGCAACAGATGTGGTTTCGCAGCTTGCGGGTGATCAATCAGGATCGGGTCGCAGCCGACACCGGCTTCCCGACCCATCCCCACCGGGATATGGAGATCATCTCGCTGGTCCTCAAGGGGCAACTGAAACATCGCGACTCGATGGGCAACCAGGGAGTGATCCGCGCCGGCGAGGTGCAACGTATGAGTGCCGGTAGCGGCATCAGACACAGCGAATGGAACCCGTCCAGGGAGGATGAGGTCGAGTTTCTGCAGATTTGGATCTTACCCAACGAAAAGGGGCTGACACCCGGATATCAGCAACGAGCTCCGCAACCGGGCGAAAAACGGCAAACCTGGACAATGCTGGCATCACCATCCGGCAAGGATGGTTCGCTCAGTGTCCACCAGGATGTCGAACTCTGGCGCGGCCGCCTGCGGCAGAACAAGCCAGAGATTTTCGAACTCCGTCCTGAGCGGCATGCCTGGCTGCAACTGATTGAAGGCGACCTGCAGATCGGCGGCATAAGCCTGCGAGCCGGCGACGGTGCCGCCATCAGCGAACTGTCACAA
>JAUXIR010000295.1 GCA_030620915.1 Geopsychrobacter sp.
GGCCAGCCCACCATAGCTGGTCATGACGATATTCAGCCAGTAGAGCAGTGGCGCAAAAAAACAGAGGCCACAGGTAAAACCGCTGGCGAAGGGACGTCGTTCAGCGCTGAGCAACAGTGGGATAAGGGCACCAAAACCCAGCCAGCCTTGCCCCAATGGTGGGAAGGCCGCAGCCATCAACAGACCGGACAAGGCCGCCGGCACCAGATCAAGCTTGAGCCGGCCAAGCCGATATCGGATCAGCAGGTTTCTCATGCCTCGGCATCGGGTGCAGGCGGAAGTACCCGAACCTGGCGTACCGCCCGCGGGTCTGCATCGACAATCAACAATTTGAGCCCGTCGAACTCAAGGCGCTCACCTTGAGCCGGCACGCGACCCAGCATTTCGACGACATAGCCGCCGACGGTATCAAATTTTTCGCGTTCGATCTCAACCGAGAAGCGTTCTTCGAATTCCTCAACATTGAGCCGACCATCGACCAGCACAGTCCCCCCCTCTTCTTCGACCAGCCACTCCTCTTCGAGATCGTATTCGTCCTGAATATCACCGACAATCTCTTCGATCAAATCCTCGATGGTCACCAGTCCCGAAGTGCCGCCATACTCATCAATGACGATTGCAATATGGACACGTCGCTGGCGGAATTCCTGTAACAGAGTACTGACATTCTTCGATTCCGGGACCAGATAGGGAGGGCGCAGCACCTGCTCCAGCTTGAGTTGCTCAAGGGGGGTCCCCCAGAAGCGCAGTAGATCCTTGGCATAGATCAGACCAATGATATTATCGCGGCTGTTATCGTAGAGCGGGATTCGTGAATGGCCCGATTCGATGATGACCTTGAGCACCTCGGTCAGGGGTGCGGCACAGTCGCAGCAGACCATCGAGGTACGTGGCACCATGATTTCGCGCACAAGGGTGTCGTCGAGTTCCAGAATCGACTGGAGCATCTCCCCTTCTTCTTCATCGATAATCCCGTCGAGCTCGGAGGCGTCGATCATCTCCTGCAGATCGGCTTCAGTACTGGCGACTGGTCGCGGAGAGAAAAAATTTTTCAGGCCTTTTATAAAGCCCGGTTCAGACGGATCAGACTGCAACCCTGCCCCCTTGTTGTTTAAAGTGCAACACGATAACCCTGCTCACTGAGTGCCTCCTGCCGCAGCAGGGCAAATATTTCACGTTCCTTCTCTTCCATCTCGGCCGCCTGCTCTTCGGTGCCGCGCTCATGGTCGTAACCCAACAGATGGAGGATACCGTGCAACAGCAAGAACACCAGTTCATGCTCGAACGGGATTCCGGCCTCCAGTGCATCCTCGGCCGCTCGTTCGGCGCTGATCACAACATCACCCAGCAGTTGCGGCTGCACGCCGCCACCTTCACCTTCCTGCATTGCGAAGGAGATGACGTTGGTCGGCCGATCCCGCTCTAGATAATCGCGGTTGATCTGTTGTATTTCGCCGTTGCCGACAATCAGCAGTGAAAGTTCGCCTTCAGGAAATTCCAAGGCGCTTAAGATCTTTGTGGCTATCTTTCGCAGTGGACGCTTCAGGATCTTCTGATTCCGCTGACGGTTCTCGATCTGAATCTTCACGGGCAGGCTCAACCTCCTGTTTCTTTTCGCGGACAATATGAACCGGCTCGGGATAGTCTATCCGGTTGTGAAAAATTCCACCAAGCACTCGATTGAAGCTTCTGGCGATCAGATGCAAATCCTTCAGCGTCAAATCACATTCTTCGAGTTGCCCATCAATAAAAATATTGTTGATCAGTTTCTTGACCATCCCCTGAATCCGTGCCGAGGTCGGATCACTCAGGGTCCGGCTGGCAGCCTCAACCGCATCGGCCAGCATAATCAGCGCTGCTTCGCGGGTCTGGGGTTTCGGCCCATGATACCGATAATCGCGCTCATCAATCTGTTCCATCCCGGGATCGGCCTGACTTTTCGCCTTCTCATAGAAGAACTTGATCAATGCCGTGCCATGATGCTGCTGAATAATATCGATGATCGGGGCCCCCAACTTACTCTCACGCGCCAGTTCGACCCCCTCCTTAACATGTGAGGTCAGGATCAGGGCACTCATCGAAGGGGCAAGTTTGTCGTGTTTATTTCGTTGCCCACCAGAATTTTCGATAAAATAGAGCGGTTTGCGGATCTTACCGACATCGTGATAATAGGCCGCAACACGAGACAGCAGGGGATTAGCCCCAATCTCTTCAGCCGCAGATTCCACCAGACTGCCGACGATCATCGAATGGTGATAGGTTCCCGGCGCCTGCACCATCAGTTCACGCAGGATGGGAGAGTTCATGTTGGCCAGCTCAAGCAGTTTGATATCGGTGGTGTACTTGAAGAGACTTTCTATCAACGGAACAATCCCGTTGACCACGACCGCACTCAGCAGCCCACCGAAAAGTCCCAGACCGACCTTGTACAACAGCTGCATGTCGAGGGGTTTTCCAACCATCAGATGAATACTGAACAGCATTCCTGCGTTCACCAGCGCAACCCAGACCCCGGCACGATAGAGGTTTGAACGCTCCTTACAGTGCCGCACACCATGGGCGCCGACCAGGCTGGAGGCCAACACATACAGGGCAATAAACAGGCTGTTGCCAAACAGCACACCGACCAGCCAGGAGACGCAGACCGAAAAAACCAGTGCGGTTTCGGAGTTCAAGACGATCCGGACCAGCATCGCCCCCATGGCGAACGGGATAGCGTAATAATAACTGGTAAAATCGATAAATTCGACCGTACTCGACAGACCAGTGGCGATCACCAGCGAAATTTTGACCAGCACGAAGAAGGCCAGTGTCGTGCAGGCCAGAAAGAGCAGATCACGAACATCCGGATTGTATTTGCGGATACTCGACTGAACAAAACGGTGGGCCGAGGCATAAAAAATCAGGATACAGAGGATCAGACCGATAGCGATCTGCAGTGTGCGGTTGTCGCGCCCGATTTCACGCAAGGCCCGAAGTTTGGTAATTTGTGCGGCGGAGATGCGCTCCCCTTCACGGACGATCATCTCGCCCTTTTTAATCTGGAAGAGAACCGGGGTAATCTCATCAAAGGCCTGTTGACGACGGAGCTCAGTCTCCTGCTGATTATAGGTCAGGCTTGCGCGCAACAACTGCTGCAACACCCCCATCAACACCTTGCGCTGAGCGCGTTTGATTCCGGTAGTCTTTTTTAATATCGGATCACTACTGGCAAGGGTCTCGGATACCCCCATGACAAGCGGTAATTCCGCATAGACATTCTCAGCCTGACTGACCAGGTCACGA
>JAUXIR010000288.1 GCA_030620915.1 Geopsychrobacter sp.
CATCGATCTGCGGGACGAAACTTTTCTGCAGTTGCCAGCGCTGTTCAATCTCATCCAGATTCTTGAACAATCCGAGTTGAAGACCTGCCAGATACGCGGCTCCCAGAGCCGTGGTTTCAGTGATGACGGGGCGATCAATTTGTAGATTTAATATGCCGGCGAGGAATTCCATCAACCAGTTATTGGCAGACATACCGCCATCCACCCGCAGGCGTTCAAGCTTGATTCCGCTGTCCGCTTCCATCCCTTGCAGCAGATCGGCAGTCTGGTATGCGATCGATTCCAGGGTGGCACGCACAACCTCTGCCCGACCGGAATCGCGGGTCAATCCGACCAGCGCACCACGCGCCTGCGGATCCCAGTGTGGGGCACCAAGGCCAGTGAAGGCCGGGACCATGTAGACCCCACCGGTTGAAGAGATCCCGGCGGCAATCCCTTCGCTATCGGCAGCCGTATTGATCAGCCCGAGGGCATCGCGCAACCACTGTACCGCTGAACCTGCGCTGAAGATGCTCCCTTCCAGGGCGTAACTGGTTTTGCCCGCCAAGCGATAGGCGACCGTGGTCAGCAGGCGGTTGTCCGAGCGGACCGCTTTCTCACCGGTATTCATCAGGACAAAGCAACCGGTGCCATAGGTGCTCTTGAGCATGCCGGGATTGAAGCAGGCCTGGCCGATGGCTGCAGCCTGCTGATCGCCGGCGATTCCGCAGATCGGGATGGGGCGCTCGAAGATGCCTTCAGCGGTGATGCCGAAGTCGGCCGCACAATCCTTGACCTCCGGCAGTAGTGGGGCAGGTATGTTCAGCAGCTGCAGAAGTTGGTCATCCCATTCTTGGCTGTGGATGTTAAACAGCAGTGTACGAGAGGCATTGGTGGCGTCAGTCGCATGGATTTTTCCGCCGGTCAGCATCCATAACAGGTAGCAGTCGACGGTGCCGAAGGCCAGCTCACCTTGAATGGCCCGTTGGCGGAGTTCTGAATCCTGATCAAGCATCCAGGCCAGTTTGGTCCCGGAGAAATATGGGTCAAGCAACAGGCCCGTTCGGTTGATGAAGGTCTCTTCCGCTCCATTTTGCTTGAGTTGTTGGCAGATGGTTGCCGTGCGTCGGTCCTGCCAGACAATTGCATTGCCGATGGTTTTGCCGCTCTTGCGCTCCCAGAGCAGGGTCGTTTCACGCTGATTGGTGATGCCGATACCCGCAACTCTGGCGCCATCTTTTTCAGCTTTAGCCAGCGCAGCGCGTGCCGTTTTGAGGGTTGACTGCCAGATCTCCTCCGGATCATGCTCTACCCAACCATCGGCGGGAAAAATCTGTCGAAATTCCTGTTGGGCACTGGAAATGATCGCACCTGAGAGATCGAAAACTATCGCGCGACTGCTGGTTGTGCCCTGGTCGATAGCCAGAAGTAGGGGGTGAGCTGCCATGGATATCCCTCGCATCAATTATTGTCATCGCTCTGGATGATTCTCGTCTGTATTTGTGACTGTTTTGCTATACTATACCAGATCAAATTCTTCGAGGTCTGCTATGCAACGATCTGAAATGCTTGAGAGTTTAAAGAGTGATGAATACGATTTACTGATCGTGGGCGGTGGTGCTACCGGAGCGGGTATCGCCCTGGATGCTGCCGGTCGTGGTCTCAAAGTGGCGCTGGTTGAGCAGAACGATTTTTCCGAAGGCACGAGTAGCCGGAGTAGTAAGCTGGTCCATGGCGGGGTACGCTACCTTGAGGCGGCGGTTAAGCGGTTTGATCTCGAACAGCTGCGGTTGGTTTATGAGGGATTGCTGGAACGTCGTCGTTTTCTGAATAATGCTCCCCACCTCTCCCGGCGCCTTGCGCTCATGTCTCCGATCTACAGACTCTGGCAGATCCCATATCTGTGGGTGGGACTGATCCTTTACGATCTGCTCTCCTTGGGGCGTGGTCTCGGTGCCAGTGGTTTTATGTCGGCCAAGCATACCCTGGCGAAGGTGCCGTTTCTGAATCGCTCGCGGCTCACAGGCGGTGTTCAATATTTCGACGGTCAATTTAATGATGCCCGGATGGTTATTGCGCTGGTTCATGAAGCGATGCGCTCCGGGGCCAGATGTCTGAACCATTGCGAAGTGACGCGTATCAACCGGGATGGCCATGAGATTGCCGGAGCTTCGGTCAAAGACCGTCTGTCCGGAGAGAACTTCGAAATTAAGGCGCGGACTCTGGTTAATGCCACCGGTCCTTTTTGCGATCTTTTTCGCAGCCTCGATGGAGCGGCAAAGCCCTTGTTGCAGACGAGTTCGGGCGTGCATATTGTTCTCGATCGACACAAATATCCCCCGCCTGAGGTTGGCCTGCTGATATCGGAGACCGAAGATGATCGCGTGCTTTTTCTGCTTCCCTGGGAGGATCACTGCCTGGTCGGCACGACTGACTTGCCGGCCCAAATCACCGAATCGCCGTGCGCGACCACAGGGGAGGTCGAATATCTGTTGCGTCATCTGGGGACTCTGCTCGATCCCCCTCCGCAAAGAGAAGATATTCGCGCTTGCTGGAGCGGCCTGCGACCACTGGTGCAAGACCCTGAGACCAAGGGCAGTTCTCAACTGCGCCGTGATTTTCTGATCAAGGAAGAACAGGGGCTATTCAGCATCGCCGGTGGCAAGTGGACCAGCTATCGGCGGATGGCCGAAAAGCTGGTTGACCGCGTGACCGCGGTCAGAAAGCTGAAGCCCTTGCCTTGTCGGACAAAGCGACAGCCGATCACGGGTTTGCCGGCTGGGGTGGTTTTGAAACCTCTAGCGAAGCAAACCCTGGATGTCGCGCATCTGCAGAATTTTTACGGTGAGGCTGCCAGCCTGGTGGCAGAAATGACTGCCGAGGCAGAGGGTCGCCTGCACCCCGAATTCCCGTATTTGCAAGCCGAAGTGCTGTTCGCAGTGCGATATGAATTTGCCTGCAAGCCCCTCGATGTTTTGACCCGCCGACTGCCGTTGGCGCTCCTCGATTATCAGGCGACTCTGGACGCACTGCCGCTCACGGTTCAGATTATGACTGCTGAAATGGGCTGGGATGAAGAGCTGGCATTTGCAATGCTCGAAGAGACTCGCCGTCGACTTCACAGGGAATCCTTAGCTGAGCTGTCGTGAAAATGACATTTTTTGTCACGCGTGAAGCGCATGTCTGTATGATGCCGAACATAAGAAATCAAAAATCCTTATTATTACCTTCTTCCGCCTTTTTTGTGGGGTTCATTCGTGACACCATTTCTTGAGAAAATAATAAACGCTGCCGCAAGTGGGGCATTGATATTGACCTCGAACAGGCGTCTGTCGCGCCATCTGCAGACGGCCTATGATCGCCAGATGCAGGCGCTGGGCAACCAGGTCTGGC
>JAUXIR010000091.1 GCA_030620915.1 Geopsychrobacter sp.
CAAACGGGGCTGCCTGATTGCCGGTGGCGAAGTCGATACCCGCCGTGCCTCCGATCTGTTGCTGCAGGATCTGCGTGGCGGCAAGCTGGGACGGGTCAGTTTTGAAACACCACCGCAAGCAGCATCAGATCCGCCGGTCTGACAAGCCCAACACCTTATATCTGAGGTCCGTGAGGCGTAAGAGGTAAATCCCCAGGCATATGGGGCCTTTGTTGTCTCTCCTGACTCCTTACGCCTGACTCCTCACGTATTCAGGCCTTATTCACCCAGCGGCATTTCGGTCCGACCACCATCAAGCTATTCGGCAGGCCGCTCTGCACCTTCTCCATGGTGCTGCCGAAAAGGGTCTCACGGATCGCCCCCTTGCCATAGGCCCCAAGCATCACCAGGCCATCGTGGGGCAAGTCATAGAGCTGCTGCGCAATATCCCCCTCGGCCAAAAACTGCCAGTCAAAAGCCTTAACCCGTCTCTGGTCAAAACCCTGTGCCAGCAGTCGGGATTCCAGCTCCTGCCGGTTCCCCTGGCTGAAAAGCTGGAGCGGGGCATTGCTTAACTCGTTCAGCTTAAGTGCCAGGCGTAGGGCCCCCGCAGCGTTGTCTGAACCGCCGTAGAGGACAGACAGGCGGGTCCAGGGCTTGAATACCGGTGCCGGGAGATAGATTGGAAAAGGCGCGGACTGCACAATCCGTCTGACCTTCGAACCGATATGGCCCAGAGCGATCTTGCGGGTATCGTCACTCATCGAGCGCGGACAGGTCATCAATGAGAAGTGGATCGGCAGATCGGGCAGGTCACTGGCGCTCTTGCCCTTGGGTTTTACCAGACTGAACTCCAGCTGGTGAAGCGCAAGGATCTCGCGCACATGTTCCTGGGCCGTGGCCGGATCACTCAGATAACTGGCGTCGAGATCGACCTGCACAACATCGGGATCGAAATAGAAAAGAAAACGTTTAAACTCCGGCAGGTAGACCGAGAGCGGCAACTGGAGCCGTCGGCAGAGATAAGCCGACTGCAACAGGGTTTCGCGGCCAAAAGGGGTGTTGCGGAAAACGTGTAGCACCGGCTTGTGCATAGAACCTCCAAATGATGTGAAATCACATCATAGCGCCGCTGCCGAAGCGATGGCAAACAGGTCGAAATATAATATTGAGGTTGACAAAAAAAACCACAACTGCAGGATAACTGCAGACACTTATAATTCGGGATTTCTTCATGCGCTTAACAATCCGCATCACCGCCGCCGTGACCCTCGGGATCATCCTGATCTTCTCGCTCTACAGCTACCTGGCGATTCAACGCGAACGGCAGCAGCTGAAAAAAAATCTCAGTCGCGAGGCCCGTAACCTTGGCGGATCACTGCTCTTCATTGTGACAGACCTCTGGGAAACCCGTGGTGAAGATGTCGCGATCAACTTTCTGCGCCGCCGCAATCTGCTCAGCTCCAACCTGCAGGCGCGTTGGGTCTGGATCGATGCTGAAATCGGCACCCCCTTCCGGCCCCTGGTCCCCCAATCGGAACTGAGCTCCCTGAGCGACGGCAAACCCCTCTCACTCCTTGTGACCTCGGATGACGGGCATGATTTCCTGCTGACCTATCTGCCGACCACGAACCTTCTGGGGCGTCTCGGCGGTATCGAGGTGCGCGAGTCGATGGATGAACTTCATGACTACGTGCAGGAGAGTCTGCGCCGCTCGGCAATGGTCGTCGCTGCTGCGGTCGGCTCGGCGCTGCTGTTGATGACATTACTTGGCAGTATCTGGATCAACCGCCCGGTACGCCGTCTGCGCGAACAGGCCGAACGGATCGGCACCGGTGATTTTTCGACCGCGCTGGATATCGGCGGGCGCGACGAACTCGGCAAATTGGCCGGCTCGATTGAACGGTTGCGCGGCCAGCTGGCCGCGGCCAAAGAGGCCGATGACGAGGCGGCCCGCGAACAGATTGAGACCCTCGAAAAATTGCGTCACACCGAGCGCCTCGCCACCCTCGGCCAATTATCCGCCGGCATGGCTCACGAACTCGGCACCCCGCTCAACGTCATATCGGGACGCGCCAAGCTGATCGCCAGCGAGGAACTCACCCCTGCCGAAACAACCCATTCGGCCAGAATCATCGGCGAGCAGGCCGAGCGTATGACCCACATCATGCGCCAGCTGCTTGATTACGCCCGGCGCGGCGAAATCCGCAAACAGCCGGTTATGGTCGCCGAACTCCTGGCCAATGTGGTCGAGATGCTGCACCCGATCCTCACCAAGCAGCGGATCGAGATCGAACTGAACCTGCCGCTCGAAGCCTTACAGGTCAGAGCTGACATCGGTCAGCTGCAACAGGTGCTTCTCAATCTGGCGATGAACGGCATTCAGGCGATGGGACGTGGCGGTACCCTGCGCTTCGACTTGAGCCTTCACCCCGAGGATGAAAATCAGCTGCGCATCAGCATCAGCGATGAAGGCTGTGGGATCGCGGCCGATCACCTGCCACATATTTTTGACCCCTTCTTCACCACCAAGGAGGTTGGCCAGGGAACAGGCCTCGGCCTTTCGATCGCCCAAGGAATCGTCAGCGAGCATGGCGGCAAGATCGAGATCGACAGCAGCCCCGGCAGAGGGAGCTGCTTCCGTTTGAGCCTGCCATTGGATTTCGGGGAAGACGATGGCTGAAGAAGGCGCCAGAATCTTGATTATCGAGGATGATCGGGCCTTTCTCGATCTGCTGGATGAGACCCTGACGCGCCGTGGCCACCGAATCGACTGTGTCACCAGTGCCGCCGCCGCCGACCGCCGGATGCTGGCCGTCGATTATGACCTGGTGCTGACCGATATCAACATTCCGGGTGAAAGCGGGACCGAATTTTGTGCCCGACTCAAACAGACCCTGCCCGACCTGCCGGTGCTGGTGATGACGGCCTTCGGCAGTCTGGAGACGGCCATCGCCGCCCTGCGCGCCGGGGCCTATGATTTCATCACCAAACCGGTCGATCTCGATCTGCTGTCGATCTCCCTGGAACGTGCCCTGCAACACCGACGTCTGACCCGTCAGTTGCGCCTGCTCGAAGAGCAGGTCAAGAGTTCGGATAGGCATCAGGAACTGATCGGCAACAGCCCATCGATCATCAGGCTGCGCGAACAGATCAGTCGCCTGGCTCCGGTCGAAACCTCAATCCTGATCAGTGGCGAAAGCGGCACCGGCAAGGAACTGGTCGCGCGCGCGTTGCATCGCCAAAGCGGGCGCAAGGGCCGTTTCATTGCGATCAACTGTGCTGCGTTGCCGGAATCCCTGCTGGAGAGCGAACTCTTCGGCCACGAAAAAGGCGCCTTCACCGATGCACGCAATGAACGGCGCGGACTGTTTGTCGAAGCCGATGGCGGCACGCTGTTCCTCGATGAAGTCGCCGAGCTGCCCCTCACCCTGCAACCGAAGCTGCTGCGTGTGCTTGAAGATCACCGGGTGAGGCCCCTGGGCGGCAGCCGGGAAATCGACTGCGATGTACGAATTCTGACCGCCAGTCACCGTGACCTGAAAGAAGCGGTTTCAAGCGGGGATTTCCGTGATGACCTCTTCTACCGCCTCAACGTCATTGAGCTGCAACTGTCGCCATTGGCGCAGCGCGGCAACGATATCCTGCTGCTGGCCGACCGTTTTATCGCCGAGTTGGCCCCGCGCTTCAATAAGCAGGTCGAGGGGTTGGCTGCCCCCGCAGCCGCACGACTTCTGGCCTGGCCCTGGCCGGGTAATGTGCGTGAACTGCGCAACGTTATCGAACGTGCGCTGGCCCTCTGTCGTCATAATCGGATCACGATTGAGGATCTACCCGAGGAGTTGCAACAGCAGAAACCCCGACAGAGTCGCCCGGCCGGCGGAGCGCAGATGTCATTGGCGGAGCTGGAACAATCCTACATCACACAGGTCTTAGAGCAGGTCGGCGGCAACCGCAGTTTGGCGGCCAAAATCCTCGGCATCGACCGCAAGACCCTCTACCGCAAACTCATCCCCTAGCAACCGGTTCGTGGCAAGACCGACAAGCTGCCAACCCGGGGCATTCTGCCCCAGTGGGGCAAGATGCCCCACGGCCTGTAGCCCGTAACTCCCTGATTATAAACAGTTTCCCCTCGGCACACTTCCTGCGGTAGCTAGTCATACCTCTTTCAAGGAGTTCTGCCGTGAACCATCCCCTACCCAATGACCAAAAGCGACCACCCTCAGTGCTGATTGCCGAAGATGATCAAGCCCTGCGCGAACTGCTTTCATTCGCCTTATGCCGTGCCGGCTTCTCGGTCGCCTGCTGTAACAACGGCAAGCGACTGCTCGAAATGCTCGAAAGCGGCATCGACGATGCCTCAACGGCGGTCGACATTGTCATCACCGACCTGCGCATGCCGGCCTTGAGCGGTCTTGAAGTGCTTGAAGCCCTTTTCGACCGCCCGGAACGCCCGCCGGTCATCTGCATGACCGCCTTCGGCGATGCCAAGACCCACCAGGCTGCCATCCGCTTCGGTGCAACCCACACCATTGACAAGCCCTTCGACATCGATGAGATGATTGAACTTGTCCGTGCGGTCTACAACTACAACAACAGTGACAAGGAGTAAGCCGATATGAAAATACTGAAAGCCGGATCATCAATGTTTCTGCTGCTGGCGCTCACCGCAGCCGGTCTGCTCTTGCCGCCGGATGTTCTCGCCCAGAAAGCCGGTCTTGAAAGCCTGCGCCAGACCGGGCTGGCTTTTCGCGAGGTCGCCAAGCAGGTCTCTCCGGCGGTGGTCTTCATCAAGGTTGAAAAAGAAGTTGAAGCGCAGGCGAGCAGGAATCCATTTAATTCCCCCTTCGGCGACGAATTCTTCCGCCGCTTCTTCGGTCAGCCACCGCAACATCGCGAGCCCCCGCAGCAACGGCCCAAAAAACGCGCAATGGGGCAGGGGAGCGGCTTTCTCCTCTCGCCAGACGGCTATATCATGACCAATAATCACGTTGTCGAAGGCGCCGATCAGGTGACCGTCACCCTGCTCGACGGCCGTGAATACAAGGCCGATATCGTCGGCACCGATCCGCCCAGCGATGTCGCGATTATCAAGATTGATGAGACCGACCTGCCCTTCCTGCGCCTCAGTGATTCCGACAAGCTTCAAGTCGGTGACTGGGTGCTGGCCTTCGGCAACCCCTTCGGTCTCTCCCATACCCTGACCGCCGGAATCGTCAGCGCCAAGGGGCGCAGCGGCATGGGTCTGAATGAATATGAAAATTTCATTCAGACCGACGCCGCGATCAATCCCGGCAACTCGGGTGGACCACTGATCAATCTCGACGGCCAGGTTGTCGGGATGAATACCGCTATCTTCAGCCGCAGCGGCGGCTACATGGGGATCGGCTTCGCCATCCCGATCAACATGGCTCAGCGTATTCGTGAACAACTGGTCGACAGCGGCAGCGTCACCCGCGGTCGCCTCGGGGTATATATTCAGGACATGACCCCTGATCTCGCCGAATCCTTTGAACTCGACAAGACCGAAGGGATTCTGGTGACCCAGGTCATGGCCGATTCCGCGGCCGCTAAGGCTGGTCTCAAACAGGGGGATCTGGTTCTCAAAATGGATGGCAAGAAGGTCGGTAAGGTTGCTGATTTCCGCAATCGGGTCTCCTTCACCACCCCCGGAACCAAGGTCAAACTGCTGATCCAGCGCAACGGCAAGGAGCAGATCCTGACAGTAAAAATCGGCAAACTTGAAACCGACGCCGAGGGCCGGCCGGCGGCAAGCAGCAAGCTGTCGAAACTCGGCCTGAGTCTGCAGGAACTCAATGATGAGCTGGCCGAAAAGTTCGAATATCAGGGGCAGGTCGGCGTACTGGTTACCGAGGTGGTCCCAGGATCCGTCGCTGCGCGTGCCGGCATCAAGCGTGGCGACCTGATTCAGGAAGTGAATCGCGCAGAGGTCAAAACCCCGGCCGATGTGCGTAAGGCTATCGAGGAGAATCGACGCAGTTCGTTACTGCTGTTGGTTCGTCAAGAGCAGGCGACCCGCTATCTGGCGCTTAAACTCGACGACTGACTGCGTGGCGGAAAATAGTTGGCACCAGGCAAATGCCTTCCTGAGCGAATCGGGAAGGCATTTGTCGTTTAATTCCATACCGGCCGGGTTGTAAATCGGCAAGAGTGAAGTACAATTCCCTATGCGTCTGATCAAGGCTCTACGCAGTTAATAATTCACATTCCTATTCAATCCAGAGGGATTCCGTCAACCTGATCAAAAGGAGACAAAAATGCTACCAAAGCGGATCATTGTTGTTGTGAGTCTGGTGTGCCTGATTCTGAGCGGAGGGATCGGTCTTGCCCTGGCCGGAGGGATGTCACCACCTGCTGCCGATGGCAAAGCGGTCTATGACTACATTACTAAGACCAA
>JAUXIR010000247.1 GCA_030620915.1 Geopsychrobacter sp.
CAGAGCTCATCCGCTGTAACCGGTGACTCGGGAAAGGCCAGGGCGTAGGCCTTCTCCGGGGTCCAGTAGAAGGGGGCCAGATCCAGAGCGAGTTGCTGAAACAGGGGATGACTGGCCCGCGCAAAACCGATCAGCGGCTCGTCCCAGGCCTTTTCGCCGCTGTCATTCGCGAGGTTATTCTGCGGACTGGTCGCCCAATAGTCGTGGATCAGCTGTTCGACCCATGCCGCAGAGCCAGGTTTCGGCTCAGTCTTGTTTTTCATTTCTGGTTCCACAATTCGTTTGTAACTTAGTTATCAACCTACCTCAAAGACCAGGAACAGACACTTCAAAGACTAATTAACCAGGCGCAGAGCCCGCAGAGGTTGAAATCATAAAGGTCAGGCATTTCTCTGCGTTCTCCAGTGAGCAATTGCGAACGGGCGTGAGGCCGATTTTAGCTTTTTTTGTGTCAGCGGGACATCAGCACCGGAATCGTCATGTGCTCGAGAATATGTTTGCCGACCGGGCCCAGGCCGGTTTTCCCCAGGCGCCGGTTTGCAACAACCCCCAGAACCATCAGGTCGATCCCCAGATCACAGGCCTGGTTGAGGAGCACGTCGCCAGCGCGAATGTTGTCGGCGAACAGCCGGTCGACCGAGGCCCTGGTGCCATGAAGGTCCAGGTAGTTGGTGAGTTTGTGCGCCTGCTGTTCAAACTGCTCATCAGGGTTGACCATGGCGAGACGGACCTGCCGGGCCTGCTGCAAAAAGGGCAGGGCATCGTTCAGCGCGCGGGAGGACGCCCTGCCGCCCCGCCAGGCGAGCATGATTCTCTGGCCGAGTGTTTCCAGTGCCCCGAACCTGGGAATAACCAGCACCGGGCGCCCGGCGCCGAGGGCCAGCTGCTCGGGAATATCGCCTTGAGTTCGGACGTTTGCGGCGGTCGGATCGGTCTGGCCGACAATCACCAGATCGGCATAATAGGCCTGAAGAATCATGCGCTCACTGACACTGGCGATCAAACCGGGCGCGTCGGTGCAGATCCAGTCGGCGGCAATCCCGGCAACGGTGGTCATCTCCCTGAAACGGGTTTCCAGCGCGACCACTTCGGCTGGCGGGTCGACCCAGTTGACCGCATAATAGGGCGGGGGGGTTGCATAAATTCCGGTCAGATGGGCCTGGTGCTTGAGCACCAGCGAAATTGCCACCTCAAGTCTGATCCGGCAACGGTCGCTATTATCGAGATGGACCAGAATCTCTTTTATGGGCATAGCGATTCTCCTTCGGGCTGAACTAGTTCTAAACTCCCAGATACTTGGTGTGGATTTCGGGATTGGCGGCCAAGTCTTCCGAACTGCCCTCGTAGACAATCTGTCCCTTGCTGATAATCAGGTGCCGATCGGCCAGTTCGAGCAACGCCTTCAGATCCTTATCAACAATCACCGCAGCGATTCCGCTCTGCTTGATCTGACGGATCACGGACCAGATCTCCTTGCGGATCAGCGGGGCCAGGCCCTCGGTGGCTTCATCGAGGATCAGCAGATCAGGATTGGTCATCAGCGCGCGTCCGACGGTGAGCATCTGCTGCTCCCCGCCGGAGAGGTGATTGCCCATATTGTTCATCCGCTGCGCCAGGCGGGGAAAGGTTTCGAGCACCCGCGCCAGATCCCAATCCTTGCGGCCGTCAGGACCGGGACGGGAGGCCATGACCAGGTTTTCCCTGACGCTCAGGTTGGGGAAAATTCCGCGGTCTTCCGGCACGAAGGCAATCCCCTGGCGCACGATCTTGTAGGGTGTCGCGCCGGTCATATCCTGGCCATAGACCCTGACCGTTCCCCGGCGCGGCGGAGTCAGTCCCAGCAGGGAGCGCAGCAGGGTCGTCTTGCCCATGCCGTTGCGCCCCATCAAACTCAGGATCTCACCCGGGGCGATACTGAGGCTGATACCGTGCAGGATATGGCTGTCGCCATAATAGGTATGAAGTTCTTGTGCCTCGATAATCGGCCCTTCGGTTTGGCGTGCCATCAAACCGCATCCTCCTCGACACCCAGATAAGCCTCTTGGACTGCCTGACTGCTGCGGATCTGCTCGACCGTACCGGTCTCCAGAACCCGGCCATTGACCATGACGGTCAAGCGGTCGGCAATCGAAAATACCGCATCCATATCGTGTTCGATCAGGATCAAGGTATGGTCCTTTGCCAGGCGGCGCAACAGTTCAATCACCTGGAGCGATTCATCACTGCCCATTCCGGCCAGGGGTTCATCGAGCAGCAGCAGTTCCGGTTCGGTCGCCAGCATCATGCCGATCTCCAACTGGCGTTGTTCGCCGTAGCTCATCGCCGAGGCCCGACTGTCGCGGCGCGGGCTGAGACCACAAAGCTCCAGGGCCTTCTCGGTGCGCTCCTCTACGATCTTCAAATGTCTGGCGGGACGAAAAAAACGCAGCGAGGTATTGAGGCGCGACTGGGCCGCAACCCAACAATTTTCGAAACAGGTGAACTCCGCAAAAATATTGGTCTTCTGGTAACTGCGACCGATCCCCATTTGGGAAATTTTATTGGGTGGCAGGCTGGTGATATTGCGGCCATTGAACAGAATGTCGCCATCATTGGGCAGCAGATCGCCCGACAACAGATTAATCAGGGTTGTTTTGCCCGCACCGTTGGGTCCGATGATGGCATGGACCTGGCCGCGCTCAAATTCCAGGGTCACGTTGTTGGTCGCGGTCAGACCGCCGAAATTCTTGCTCAATCGATCGGTTTTAAGTATCACATCAGTCATCAGTCGGCCCCTTTGGATCTATCTCCTGCGCTAAAGAAGCCTTCTTCTTCGAGCGGAAGAACGCGAGGATTTGCGGGAAGAGGCTGGTTGCTCCACGCGGCAGAAAAAGGACTACGGCGATCACGATCCCCCCGAGCAACAGTTGCCAGTGCTCGGTCAGTTCGGGCAGAAAATTCTGCAACAGGACAATAATAAAGGCGCCGACGATGGGACCGTAGAGGGTTCCCATCCCACCCAGAATAACGATCGCGATGCACATTCCGGACTCGTGCCAGCTCATATAGGACGGATTGACATAGCCGGAATGGGCACCCTCCAGAAAACCGGCCAGCCCGGCCAGGGTCCCGGCAATCACGAAGCTCACCAGCTTATAGCCGTTGGTCGAATAACCGAGGGCACGCACCCGATGTTCGTTGGCCTTGATCGCGGTGATCACCTTGCCGAAAGGAGCGCGCAGGATCATCAGCAGGAACAGGTAACCGGCAACCAGGCAACCCAGGGCGAAATAATAGAAGTTATTCTCATGCTCAAGCTTGAGGATATCCTCCGATCCGACCATCAGTACCGGTTTGAAAAACAGGAAAATTCCGTCATCGCCACCGAAGCGCGGCGACTCGAAGAAGTAGTAGAAAAACATCTGGGCCATCGCCAAGGTGATCATGATGAAATAGATGCCGCTGGTGCGGATACTGATCCAGCCGACCACCAGGGCGGCCAGGGCGGCCGCTGCCAGCGAGAGAGGCAAGGCCTGCCAGATATGGATCACCGCAGCATCCTGAAAGGCGATGGCCAGGGCATAACCGCCAATCCCGAAAAAAGCGGCGTGTCCGAAACTGACCAGGCCGGTATAGCCGATCAGCAGGTCCAGGCTCAGGGCAAAAATGGCGATGATGATAATCCGGGTTACCAGCCCGACGTAAAAAGTTGAGCCGAACAGCGGAAAGAGCACCAGGGCCAACAGTGCCGCCAACAGCGGCAGGTTGCGGGTCAGCGAGGACATCTCAGG
>JAUXIR010000377.1 GCA_030620915.1 Geopsychrobacter sp.
AACCAAAGTCTGGATCGTTTACCCCAGTGGGCGCAATCTTCCACAACGGGTGAGCTGTGTGATTAATTTTCTGCTGGACACTTTTCGTGACAACCCGCCCTGGGACTAGGGGGGACTAAGCACAGCCTTTGTTCATCCTGGCCAGCGGTCGATGCTGCTGCCGGGCTGGAATTCATTTCACTTACGGGTTGCCAGCCAGATGGTATGGCGACCCCCCTTACCCTTGCCTCGGGCGCTGGTCTGTTCCTCGCGGACCCTGTAGCCGGCCTTGCGCAACCGGCTGGTAAAGGCTGCACTGGGAGCGGCGGACCAGACGGCCAGGGTCCCGCCGGTCTTCAGCGCCTGATAGGTGGCCTTGAGACCGGCGCTGGAGTAAAGCCAGTCGTTCTCTTTCTGGGTCAGACCATCTGGGCCGTTGTCGACGTCGAGCAGAATGGCGTCAAACTTCTGCGCAGAGGTTTTGATAATCGCCGCCACATCGATTTCGCGGATCAGGGTGCGTGGATCTTGCAACGGATGTCCGGCCAGGTGGCCTAAGTACTCGCGGTTCCAGCGCACCACCGCCGGAAGCAGTTCCGCGAACTCCAGGCAGGCATTGGCCCCCAGGTGGAGCAGGGCTGCCGCTGCCGTGAAGCCCATTCCCAGGCCCCCGACCAGCACCCTGGGCCGCTCTACTGTGCCGAGGCCGGCGCAGCCGAGTTCAGCAAGTTTCTCTTCTGAGCCGTGAGCACGGCTGTTCATCAATTCACAATGATCGATACGGATCGAAAATTCGTCGTCACGCTGGTGGAGATGTAACTTCCCGCCATCATTGGGAATGTCTGTGCTATCGAGTTGTTTCCAGGGGATCATTTTTTTGCTCACATATATTGGTTGAAGTTGCTAAGCATTTATATTCTTTGAAGAAAACCATGTCAAGTCATGCCGGATCTGTTATCCGAATACAACGCGGTCGCTGCTTGTTCCCGGCCCCAAGGCTATGCTATTTTCTGGCTGTCGTTTTCGCTTCCTTTGCCATCTACGAGTTCTATTGCCAATGTTTGATCTCAACAGTCTGAACCCCCAACAGCGGCAAGCCGTCGAGCATGACCTTGGTCCTCTGCTGCTGTTGGCCGGTGCCGGTTCGGGTAAGACCCGGGTGATTACCTGCCGGATCGCCTACCTGCTCCAGCAGCGTCAGGTGGCGGCCAGCCAGATCCTGGCCATGACCTTCACCAACAAGGCCGCGCGCGAGATGCGTGAGCGGGTCGAACAGATGGTCGGGCGCAAGGCCTGCAAGGGGATGGTGATCAGCACCTTCCATTCGCTGTGCGTGCGGATTCTGAAGAGCCATATTGAGAAACTCGGCTACAAGAAGAATTTTTCCATCTACGCCGCCAGCGATCAGCAGCGCCTGGTGCGTGATCTGTTGCGCGAACTGGTGGCAGATGCCGGCTCCAAGGATGCCGATCGGGTATTGTGGCAGATCTCCGACGCCAAGAACCGTCTGATCTCAGCGGCAGGCTTTAGCCCCGACATCAACACGCCCGACAGCTGCCTGACCGCCGAAATCTATCCGCGCTACCAGAAGGCGCTCAAGGCGTACAATGCGGTCGACTTCGATGATCTGCTGATGCTGGTGGTGCAGCTGTTCGACGAGCAGCCGCAGGTGCTGGCCGAGTACCAGCAGCGCTTTGTCTATCAGATGGTCGATGAATATCAAGATACCAACCCGGTACAGTACCGGTTGCTGCGTCAGCTCTCGGACGGCCAGGGCAACCTCTGTGTGGTCGGCGACGACGACCAGTCGATCTACGGTTTTCGCGGTGCCGATATTAGTACCATCCTCAATTTCGAACGGGATTTCCCCGCCACCAAGGTGATCAAGCTGGAGCAGAACTACCGCTCAACCGGTCATATCCTGGCGGCGGCCAACGCGGTGATCGTCAACAACAAGATACGCCGCGCCAAGGCGTTATGGACGGCCGACGGCGCCGGGGAGAAGGTCGAATACCTGCTCTGCGAGGATGACGAGGATGAAGCGCGCCAGGTGATGGAGCGGATTCAAACCGAACGCTTCAAGCGCGAACTGGCTTACCGTGATTTTGCGATCCTTTATCGGACCAACAGTCAATCGCGCTCCTTCGAGGAGCAACTGATCTATGCCGATATCCCCTATGTCATAATCGGCGGCCAGCAGTTTTTCGATCGCAGGGAGGTCAAGGATCTGGTCGCCTATCTGAAGGTTCTGATCAATCCCCTCGATGAGGTCAACCTGTTACGGATTCTCAATTACCCCAAGCGGGGGATTGGCGGGAGCAGTGCCGATAAGTTGATCCGGCTCTCGGCCCAGAGCGAACGTCCGTTGTGGGAGCTGCTGCAAGATGCGACCGATATCGAAGATCTGCCGAGCAAGGCGCTCACTGCGATTGCCGGTTTCACCGAGCTCCTCGGGCGTTTTCGTAAGCGCTTCAACAATCCGTCACTGATGGTCGAGACCCTGCGTGAACTGGTCAAGGAGTTG
>JAUXIR010000238.1 GCA_030620915.1 Geopsychrobacter sp.
CGTTACTGAGCGTTAAACAGTAGGCCCGCTTGACCCCAATCCCCAAGCGTTTGAAGACCTCTATGGTCTGCTGCAGAAAACCCTTTTGCGGCGGGTTACCTACCCCGAACAGGACCCTCGATTCGTTTGAACCATCGGGGCCGTCGGCCTTTTGCACATCGAGAAAAATCCCTTCGTGGTTGAGGGTCTGCTGGTAGAGCCAGAGGATGCGGGCCACCCTTTGCGCAGGGGAGATCAGGACGTAATTTTCATTATTCAACCAGAGCAAACCGAGCAACTGATCGATCTTCGAGAGATCGAAATCGGGATACTCCAGCAGTAGCGCCTCGCGCACATCATGGCAAATCTGTTGCGGCAGATTCGGAGTCCCGGCCTGTTGAATCTCCTGGTCCTCCTTGCGGTCAAAATCGAAGCGCAGAACCTCCAGCGGATGGGAAGTCCCCGGAATGGCAGCATAGGAGGTGGTGATCTGGGCGTAGGAGATATCCCGCTCAGGGAGAGTGCGCAAGGTTTCATAAAGCGACCCCGACACGCCTATCTGTGCCTGCATCAGCAGTCTGTCCCGATCGACCAGCGTAATCTTGCGGTTCTGCTCCAGGCTGTGTAGACCGGTAGACAGTGCCGCAATCGCCTCGACAACATCCTTATTCGAGAGGAAGAAGTAATGATGCATCTGCTTCTTCAGCCAAGCCAGGTTATCGTCTGACTTGGCATTGCTGAGGCTGATGTTGTCACGAATTTGCTGATGCAGACCGTTTTCAGTAATTCCACTCATTCTACTATCCCAATAGAGCGTCCATTAACCGGACGAACAGAAAGATTCCCAAAACTCTGTAGCAAGCCTTGACCTGCTGAGAACCGGCATGCGCCCTTCACCGGCGAACCAAAATGCGACCTACTTGCCCAACACCAGATCCAGCGATTCCTCGAAGATATTCAACCCGGTTTCAAGCTGGTCGTCGGTAATCACGAGCGGCGGCAGGAAACGGATCACGTTACCGAAAATTCCGGCGCCCATGGTCAACAGACCACGCTTGAAACATTCCTGCACAATGGCCGGAACCGCTTCCTTGTGAGGTTCCTTGGTCACGGGATCCTTGACCAGTTCCAGCGCCACCATGGAGCCCAGCCCGCGGATATCGCCGATCTGCGGATACTTCTGTTGCAGCTCCTGCAGGCGGCCGACAATCTTCTCCCCAACCCTTGCGGCTCGAGCACTGAGGTCCTCCTGCTCCATCAGATCGATAGTCGCCAGAGCAGCGGCGCAAGAGACCGGATTGCCACCGTAGGTGCCACCGATACGACCCGGAGTGGGAGCATCCATGATCTCGGCCCGGCCGACCACCGCCGAGAGCGGCATGCCGGATGCGATGCCCTTGGCCAGGGTCATCAGATCGGGAATAACCCCGAGTTGCTCGCTGGCAAACATCTTGCCGGTACGGGCGAAGCCGGACTGAACCTCATCGGCGATAAAAACGATGCCGTGTTTTTCACAGATGCTCTTCAAACCCGGCAGAAACTCCTTGGGCGGCACGATGAAACCACCCTCGCCCTGGATCGGCTCGATAATCATGGCGGCCACGCTCTCCGGATCGACCTCGGAGATGAAGAAGCGCTCGAAGTGCTCCAGACAGGCCATGCCACAACCGGGGTAGGACGACTTGTACGTGCAGCGGTAGCAGTAGGCCGACGGGGCCTTATAGACCTCGGGTGCAAAGGGGCCGAACTCGTGTTTGTACGGCTTGACCTTGCTGGTCAGGGTCATGGTCAACAGGGTACGCCCGTGGAAACCGCCTTCGAAGGCAATCACGCTCGGCCGCTTGGTATGGGCTTTGGCGATCTTGATGGCATTCTCCACCGCTTCGGCGCCGCTGTTGACGAACATCGCCTTCTTGGCATGATTGCCGGGGGTGATCTGGCACAACTTTTCGGCCAGATCAACATAGGGCTCGTACATCCCGACCATGAAGCAGGTGTGCAACAACTTCTCGGCCTGCTCCTTGATGGCATCGACAACAGACTCGGGGCAATGCCCGGCATTGATCACGCCGATTCCGCCATAAAAATCGAGGTAGTCGTTGCCGTCGATATCCTGGACTACGGCGCCCTTGGCGGTCTCGACGAAAATCGGCGCCAGGTTGGAAATCCCCTGAGCCACAAACTGCTGCTTCTTCTCGAGCAGCGTTCTGGTTTTTTGCCCCTGATCCTTTCCGACCTTTGGCATTTCATTTCCGTTCAACATTCCGTATCCTCCCGGTTCCTTACGATTTTTTCGCAATAAATATCGTTAGAGTAGATATAAATTGAATCCTTTGACCTCACTCTGCCGCAATGCTAAACCCTGTTCTAAACCTATGTAAAATTCGTTGTTTTCATGTTTGCATTGATACGGCGAATACGACTCGGACAGGCGACAGCTGGGAGGGAGAGAACAACTCTACAAGAATTCCATTCACACCGGACTGTGATGATTCTCATATTAATTACGACTGCAGTGAGATTCTTAACAAGGTGGGATACTAGATCAATGCTCAACAAAACATATACCTGAGGGAATATCCTGTCGGAGCGGTCTCAGATCAAGAAGATATCTTGTGCCAGTAGAAATAATCATAATATGAAAAACTTACCAGCATATTAATTGCAATTTCTTATTCTGATTTGTTAAACATTTCGACAAATCAACAACCACACTTATTTTTTTCAGTGGCTTTACCTATGGATATTTTTCCAATCACATCAATACTACTTCTAAATATTGTTGTAATGTTAATTCCGCACTCCCTAACAATATCGTCAATAATTCTTTTCTCTTCCTGGCTCACTCTGAAAGAAATAACATGGGTAGTATTCAAGCTAGATGTTTTCGCCACAGCTGAACTCCTTTACATAGTTAATAAAATCTTTACAGTTGCCAAGCAGAGAGTATGAGCATACTCACAACTCAATTGAACCGATCATAAACCCGATTCTGGAATCCAAGGAAATTCGTTGTTTTCATACGCAAATCCGCAGAGCGAATATGGTTTACATCTACCCATATCTGGTAAACACAAGAAGTCTCATCCCGGATTATCAATCCGCCCTCCCCCACAAAACGTCATCAGCCGCGCTTCAATCCCCCTGAACTCCCCCTTGAAGAAGTGTTGACCGCTTGCCATAGCGAAGAACCGGTTGACAAGCTTGACATTCGGGACAACAATCAGCTCCGGACGCTTCATACCGTAAAATAGACCACTTTTCCCCAGCACCCAGAGAGCTAACATGCAAAGCACAACCGCAAAATACCGCATCGCCATCAATGGCTACGGCCGGATCGGCCAGAGCGTCCTACGGGCACTCTACAGCAACCAACAACACAATAAACTTCAGATTGTTGCAATCAATGAACTGACAGACCTCAACACCCTGACCTATCTGACCCGCTACGACACAACCCATGGCCGCTTTCCAGTGACGGTTGAAAACGATGGTCGGCACCTGCTGATCAACGGTGATCGCATCCGGGTCCTGAACGAAAAATATCCGGAACAGCTCCCCTGGAACGAGCTGGGTATCGACTTGGTCCTCGAATGCACCGGAACCTTTTCCGATCGCGCCACTGCAGAACGACACCTGGCCAGCGGTGCCCGACGTCTTCTCTTTTCACAACCCGCAGACACAGACGTGGATGCGACTATTGTGCATGGTTTCAACACTCAGCTGCTGCAACCCGGACACCGAGTCGTCTCCAGCGCCTCCTGCACGACCAACTGTATTGTTCCGATACTCAGCCTGCTGGATGAGCAACTGGGAATCGAGAACGGAGTCACCACCACCATTCACTCGGTGATGAACGACCAGCCGATAATCGACAGTTATCACCACACCGACCTGCGCCTGACACGCAG
>JAUXIR010000310.1 GCA_030620915.1 Geopsychrobacter sp.
CGGCCCCGACGGTACAGATCGTCAATCCGCTCGGAAAGAAGTCCGACCAGGCGTTTTTCGTGGCGCACAAGCAGGGGTTCAGCCGGGGCCAGCCTCAAGCCCTGACGTAACAGAGTAAGTGCCTCAACATAATGTTGCTGCTCCTCGAGGGTCTTTGCCCGACCCTGCAAACTCAGCCAACTATCTTTCGCGGCACGTTTAACACGTGCCTGATAAATTTTGAGACGGTTATCCTCGGGATATATTTCAGTGGCCAGTTCCAGTTGTTGTCGAACTGCGGGCAGATCTTCAGCCGCAAAGGCCTTAACCACAGCAGCCATAATCTCCTCGAAGGCACCCTTTTCTGCGGCCCGTATCCCCTCAACAACCGATCCATAGCCCGGATCTTGCTTTAAAACCCGAAGATAGTTCTGACGAGCCGAACCGTAGGCACCACTCTCAAATTGGATCCCAGCTAATAATACGAGATCCTTAGACCGAGGTTTGGCAACCACGATTAAGGGGGCAAGCGCCTGCTGAGCCAATGTGAACATCTTCAGTGGTTTGAGAGAGAGTGCCGTATTGTAAAGGATCGAACGAGCGCTGTCTTTCAGCTCAGCATTTAAGCCTGCATAGACCGACGGTAATCGTTCGGCAACCCGTTGATAGTTCTCCTGCTGGTAATCAAGCAACGCCAGGTAATAAAATACCAACGGACTCTCGCTGACAAATTTTAACGCCCGTAAAAGCTCGTGTCTTGCACCGACGAAATCTTGTTTTCCATAGGCCGCTAGCCCAAGATTAAAGATTGAGGCAAATGCGTACTCCCGCACCTCTGTATCTTCAGGCCGCTGCCGGAGGTAGTCATCAAATAGACGAACGGCCTCATCGACTCGCCCAAGCCGCAGTTGATAATCACCAAGCAGGCGCAGATAATCGAGATAGGCAGGATTTTCATTGGCGAGGCGCTGGAGCAGCTGAACGGCGGCATCGAGCTGACCAAGCTGTTCGTAGACTAGCACCAGGTTGAAATATGCATTCTGCAGCGGATAGATCTCCGGCTGCCCGCCGGCCCCACTGGCCAGGGCTTGATCCAGATAGATCAGTGCACTGTCCGGATCATTGAGGCGCGTGTAAGCAAGCGCGAGATTGAAATTGATTTCAGGGTCATCCGATCGTTGCTGATAGACTGTCCGGAACGCCTTTAACGCCAGACGATTTTCTCCCTGGTTCAGCAGGGCGGCGCCCAGGTGATAGCGCAGGGTTTGATTTTGAGGGTCAGCGTCGAGGGCCTTGCGATAGTGATCAACCAGAGAAGGGGCAGCCATACAGGGAAGTACAGATCCGAACAGCAGGACCAGAACACAAAACTGCAACAGCGATTTCATTCGTGGCCGAGCTCCTGCACACCACGAAGTACATTGCGCACCCGCTTGCCATCGTACATGGCACGATCAGCAAGATCGAGCAGTTCGGTACAATCAAGGGCGTCGGAAGGGAAGGTTGAATAGCCGGCAGTCGCCGTCAGGTGGCAGGATTGCTCACGATCCTGCAAGAAAGTATGGTCGGCAATACTCTTCCTGATCCGCTCTGCAACAACCCGCGCAGCGGCTGAATCAGTTTCAACCAGCATGGCCGCAAATTCATCACCACCAAACCGAAAAAGGGTGTCGACGTCACGGACACAGCCACGCAGCAAACCTGCAATTTCCTGCAGAGCCGCACTCCCGGCCAAGTGGCCATGTCGGTCATTGATCCCCTTGAACCGATCGATATCGATGAAGATCAGTGAAAACTTAAGCCCGTAGCGTTGTGAACGACGTGACTCCTGATTCAACGCAATATTCATGTATCTATAGTTGTAAAGGCCGGTCAAATCATCGGTGTACATCAGATCCTGAGCGTCCTGATAGCGGCAGGAATTCTCAAAACCGAGGGCCACCTGTTCGGACAGATAATGCAGGCGTTCCTTAGGCAGGGTCTGATCCATCATCGCCAGGGGTCCGTCACCGAAGACAAGTCCTCCCTTGAGTTCACCTTCATTGTAGAGCGGCAGCACACAAAGAGAATCAAACCCACTGCCGGCGGTGATCTTTTTCAATTCTTCGGCAGTCAGACACTTAAGACCTCTTACTTCAGCAAGGAAAGGTAACACCTGTGGCAGGATAGGTTCCGCGGCAGGCTGCTCAATCCCAACCGCCCCCTGCAGGACAGGTTTTTTATCGGCGTTCAAGAGAAAGCTGATCCCGTAGCCACCGCCAAATTCTCGTTGAAAGACTTCGACGGCACGAGGCAGTAATCGATCGAGTTCAATCAGGGAAGAGAGGGTTTGCCCGGTTTGAAACAAGTGAATTTGATGCTGCAACTGTTGATTTTCATTCAGCAAACGACGCTGATCGAGGCATACTTTGACTAAATGTTTAAGTTCTTCCGGATTAAACGGCTTCACCAGATAATCCCGGGCGCCATTCTTCAGAGCATGAATTGCTGATTCGAGACTGGCATGGCCAGTGACCAGGATAACCTCGGGAGGATCGACCAGAGCGCGGGCAGCACGCAGGACCTCGAGGCCGCAACGCCCCGGCATAACCATGTCGGTCAAGACAAGATCGACATCACCAGCCGCCATCCGCGCGATGACATCGTCGCCGTTGTCATAGACTTCAACCTTATGACCGCCCTCACTGAGCAGGTCGCGGTAAAGTTGACGAAAGAAAAGTTCATCATCAACAACTAGAATAGTGGCCTGATCCATGGAATAAAACTCCTGTATAATCAGTAGTTTTTTTATCAGGCTATGGGAAAACTGTCAACGGAAAAGCCCTTTAAGCCAATGATCAACCTTCCAGCGATAACCATCTACACGCATCCGAACAGTCCCATCAAGATCGGTCCGCCAGACTTTCACACCCTGTCGCCTGGCTTGATCGAGCAGTTCTTGAGCAGGAAAGTGATAAGAATTTTGATAACCAGCTGAAACTATAACAATTTCGGGCTGAAATTGGGCGATAATTTCTTCGGGTTTCGAGCTACGGCTGCCATGATGAGGTGCCTTGAGTAAACTGACCGCGCCGGGAAGAGGGCTTTGCATAAGGGACTCGACGCCAGGGGCCTCCAGATCTCCGGTTAACAGGATCCC
>JAUXIR010000332.1 GCA_030620915.1 Geopsychrobacter sp.
GGAACATTAACAATGAAAGCGCCCTTGGCTGCGGAACCGGCCAGCTTGGCGAAGTCCGGGTTGTCGTTGGCGTCACCACCGTAGAAGTCAGCCTTGATGCCGAGGGCAATCTGCTGGGCGCGCAGCTGGCCACCGTCAGAGTAGTAACCGGCGAAGAAGATCGCATCAGGCTTCTTCGACTTGATGTTGGTCAGGACAGGGGTGAAGTTCTGCGAGTCGGCCTTGATCTTGTCGCGCGAAACCACCTTGCCGCCCAGTTTTTTGATTGCCGCTTCTGCTGCATTGGCCAGGCCGTCAGCGTAGGTTGAGAAATCAGAGATAACGACGATGCGCTTGTATTTCTTGACGTTGACCAGGTAGTTGGCGACAAACTCAGCTTCGGCGCTGTTCGGGAAGGAGTTGCGCAGGAAGGTCCAGTAACCCTTCTCGGTCAGACTGTCGGCGGTACCGTCTGAAGTCTGCAGAACGCCGGCATTGAAATAGGTTTTCTGCGCAGCCTGGGCACAGGTCGAGGTGTAGGAACCGATAACCATCGAAACGCCCTTGTTGACCAGATCCTTGGCGCAGATTGCTGCGGCCATCGCGGTGCCCTGATCATCACAGACAATCACTTCGATCTGCTTGCCCATGACGCCACCCTTGGCGTTGATCTGCTCGGCCAGCAGCCGGACACCGTTTTCAATCCCCTGCCCTTCATTGGCGTAGCTGCCGGTAATCGGCGCCTGAACCCCAACCTTGAGAGTGTCGGCGCCGAAGGCCGGTACGGCCAGCAGAGCCACAGCGGTGGCGGCCAGGATGGTGCGGATGCATCTGTTCATGTTTTCTCTCCTTTAGTTTAGTGGTAGCAAACACTGTTTTGACGCGAAGATTAGCCCGTGAAAAGGCAATGGTCAATCAAAATGTCCCTGTTTGACCGATGGCAAAAATCCTTGATTTTATTCTAGAATCGCTTCATGCCGAGCATCTGACGCAGGGCATGTTTGGCAATCGAGGGGTTCTCCCGCAGACGCCGCCGCGAGTAGGGCATCCAGGATGCGCCGTAGGGCACATAGACCCGCATGCGGTGTCCGGCATCGACGAGGATCTGGCGCAACTCCTCATCGACCCCGAGCAGCATCTGGAACTCGTACTCCTCGGGTCGAAGGCCGTACTGATCGATCAGTTCGAGGGACTCGAAGACCAGTCCTTCATCGTGGGTGGCGATACCGACATAGGTCTTGTGCTTGAACATCCTCTCCAAGGCACTGACGAAGCTGCGGTTGATGGTGTCCGGATTCTTCCAGGCGGCGGTGCGCGGTTCGTTGTAGATCCCCTTGCACAGCCGGTAGTTCATCGCGGCATCGCTCAAGCCCTCGATATCGGCGCCGGTGCGCCGCAGATAAGCCTGCAGCACCAGTCCGACATGCTCGGGGAACTCCTCGCGCATCTGACGATAGAGCCTGATGGTAGAATCAGTGCAGGCGATATCTTCCATATCGATACGCACGAAATTCCCCAACTCGGCTGCCTTGGCGACGATTTCACGGATATTGGCAAAGGCAAATTCCTCGTCGAGCAGCAATCCCATCTGGGTCGGTTTGAGCGAGGGTTGGCATCGATCTTTTCACCATCGATGGCTTCAAGAATATCGAGGCACTGCTGCTTGAAAAAGACCGCCTCATCTTTGGTACCGATGAACTCCCCGAGGATATCGATGGTCGCCATCATCTTACGCCCGTTCAGTTCACGGGTCACCCGAACCGCATCCTCAAGCTTCTCCCCGGCAATATAGCCCTTGGCAAAGAAACCGACGATCGGACCCGGCACGTGCATGATGGTCTTGGAAACCAGAAAGTTGAAGATAGACATTTTTTCTCCGAAAAAAGGTTGGAGGTTCCACGTTCCAGGTTCCACGTTAAAACCCTAGGCCCCAAAACCAGAACATGGAACATGGAACCCGCCCCTAACTATTCTTCATCCATAAACGGATATTCAAAGCTCTCCGCCGCATCGAAGGTCTCCTTGATGGTTCGCGGCGAGACCCAGCGCAGCAGGTTGAGGCGCGCACCGGCCTTGTCGTTGGTCCCCGAGGCACGGGCGCCACCGAAAGGCTGCTGACCGACAACAGCCCCGGTCGGCTTGTCGTTGATATAAAAATTACCCGCGGCGTTCTCGAGTTTGCTCAAGGCCAGGCTGACGGCGCTACGCTCGGCGGCAAAGACCGCACCGGTCAAAGCGTAGGGGGAGGTCTGATCGCAGAGATCGAGAGTCTCGGCGTACTGCTCATCCGGGTAGACATAGATGGTCATCACCGGCCCGAAAATCTCTTCTTCCATGGTGCGGAAATGCGGATCCTTGGCAAGGATCACGGTTGGCTCGACAAAGTAACCGACGCTGTCATCGCAACCACCGCCGATAATCACCTCGGCATCATCAGAAGCGTCCGCATAATTGATGAACTCGGAGATACTGTCGAAAGATGGCTGGTCAATGACCGCATTGAAGAAGTTTCTGAAATCGGTAGGTGCCCCCATCTTGATCTTTTTGATGTCCTGCTCGAGCTCTTTGCGCAATGCCGGCCAGAGCGACTCAGGCACATAGGCACGTGAGGCCGCTGAACACTTCTGGCCTTGAAATTCGAAGGCCCCGCGGATAATCGCGGTGTTCAGCTTGTGCAGGTCGGCGCTCTTGTGGGCGACGATGAAATCCTTGCCGCCGGTCTCGCCAACGATGCGCGGGTAGGACTTGTAGCCTGCGATATTCTCACCGATGCTCTTCCACATGCCATGGAACACCCTGGTCGAACCGGTAAAATGCACGCCGCCGAGATCAGGATGCGGCAGGCAGAGCCCGCCGATCTGCGCACCCGAGCCGGGCACAAAGTTGATGACTCCGTCGGGCAGTCCGGCTTCTTTGAGAATCTGCATCCACAGATAGGGCGTGTAAACACAGCTGGAGGCCGGCTTGAGCA
>JAUXIR010000064.1 GCA_030620915.1 Geopsychrobacter sp.
CCATTTGGCGTAAGGTCTTGCTGCACATATTTCTTATCGGTCTAGCGTTACTTGTCGGCAGCAACCTGCTCTGGTATTTCATTGAGCCACGCGACTATTTCGGGCAACTCTTCAGCGGCCAACTCCGCCCCGTTGCACTCGGCACACTTCTGATCGTTGCAGTTTGCGTTTATCTCGACATGGCTTTTTTACGCCGCCTGATCTGCCGTGATTTCTGCCCCTATGGACGTTTCCAGACCGTCCTGATAGATACCAGCACCCTCGCCTTGCAACTCCCTGAGGCAGAAGCTCCGCGCTGCATAGAGTGCGGAGCCTGTGTGCGTAGCTGTCCAATGGAGATCGATATCCGCCAGGGTTATCAGATCGAGTGCATCAACTGCGGACGCTGCCTGGATGCCTGTCGGCAGGTCATGAGTAAACGCCGGCAACCCGGACTGATCGGTTACTATTTCGGCATCGACGGAGCAGGAGGTCGTGCCCTTCTAAATCCACGCAGCCTATTGCTGGCCTTAGGATTATGTGGCCTGTTGCTGTTGCTCATATCTGCCGTAAAACACCGTCCGGAAGCGACACTGAAGGTCGCGCTGTCGCATCAGGTTGCGAGTCGGCGCCTTGACGACGGTAATCAGGTCAGCTTTTTTAATGCCTGGATCAACAACCGCACCACCGACAAGGCCGAATATGCTCTCGCCGCCAAGGATCAAAACAGCGATCTAGCATTGATACTCAAAGGGCCAACCCATAGCATCGTCTTAGAAGGCGGCCAGAACCAAAGAATAGATTTTGTCCTGATCACCCCTTTCACCGGCAATGAAAGTCAGGTTAGATTTGTACTCATCAGTAACGATGGTCGCCAGTTGGCTGAAACCGGCGCCCTGATCACCCCAAACCAAAGCAGGTAATATGGCTCAATTCAACCGAAAAAGTCCTTATGTTCTGCTCATTCTCCTGCTGCTGTTCTCCTTTTTGCTCTTCTCCATCTGGTCAGCCCGTCAGGCGGCGACCCGCGGAAGTGAAATTTCCGATCTCAACTATTACAGCAAGGGGCTGAAATACAACAACACCCGTGTTGAAGAACGCGCTGCTGCCAGCCGAGGTTGGCAACTTGAAACAGAGATCAAGGACAAGAGTTTGCACTTTAAACTATCTGACAAGGAGGGCGTTCCGATAAGTCAGGCCACAGGAGAACTAACCCTGTTCCTCAGTGAAGAGAATCGGGTGCTACGCCTGCAACCCCGCGAAATCCAACCCGGCCTCTACCTGCTCAAGCTGCCCGACGAAATCAGTGGCAGCCTGCAGGCCAGGATAGAATTTGAACAACAGGGCGCACGCATCAGTCGTCAACTGCTGGTAAATCTCTAAGATGACAGAGACCGCACGCCAAAGCTGTGTCCACTGTGGCCTGCCGATCCCGCCAGCCGATCTGGTTACTGAAAATGATGCGGGCCAGGAATACCGCTTCTGTTGTCATGGCTGCCGTGGCGCCTGGCTTATTATTCGCGGGGCGGGGCTGGAAAGCTTCTACTCGCGAAATGATCTCAAGCATCAACCCTTGAAGGAAATTCACCCCGCTCAGTTTGATTCTGCCTACCTGCGGAACTTTATTATTGAAACTGCCACAGGATCTGAAATCAGCCTGATTATTGATGGTATTCGCTGCGCCAGTTGCATCTGGTTGATCGAAAGGTACATGCAGCAGATTCCGGGCGTCCTTGCGGCCCGGGTCAACTTCGCCACCCATCGCCTGTTGCTGCGCTTCGATTCACAGTTGGCCGATATCACACAACTCTGCGGGAAGTTATCTCAACTAGGTTACCTGCCGCGCCCCTATAGTCAGGATGAACTCCGCCGTTCCATGGAGAGCGAACGCCGCAGCCTGCTGCTTCGCTTCGGCACTGCGGTCTTCCTTTCGATGCAGCTGATGGGCTTCTCGATCGCACTCTACGCTGGCTATTTCAAAGGGATCGATCCACAAACCCGGCTCTTGCTGCAAACCCTGGCTGCGCTGGTCACAACACCCGTTGTGTTCTATTCTGGTTTCCCTTTTTTGCGCGGAGCCTGGTTTTCACTGCGCAATCTCGCGCCGAACATGGATCTGCTGATCGCCATGGGCTCACTAACGGCCTATTGCTATAGCTTGTTTGCCCTGCTCAGCGGCCGTGAAGTCTATTTCGACACGGCCGCGATGATCGTCACCCTGATTCTGGCGGGACGACTCTTCGAGAGCAGCGCCAGACATCGCGCCTCGGCAGGATTAGATCGTCTGCTTCAGCTCTCCCCCCCCATCGCCAGCCGCCTGGTTGATGGTCAAACAGTTCAGGTTGATAGTCGGTTGCTCGAACCGAACGACCTGATTCTGGTGGCTCCAGGTGACCGTTTCCCGGTCGATGGGCGGATCATTTCCGGAAGTTCTGAAGTTGATGAATCAGCCGTTAACGGCGAATCTCTGCCGATTTTCCGGCAAACGGGAGATTCTGTGAAGGCCGGCACCCAGAATTTGAATGGGACGTTGACGCTTAAAGTCGAAGCCAAAGCAGCCGATTCCTTTATTGCACGCATCGGCCGCATGGTCGAACAAGCACAAATACGCAAGGCCCCGATTCAAAACCTCGCTGATCGTATTTCCGGGATCTTCATTCCAACCGTGTTGTCGATCGCAGTTCTCACGTTTTTTTACTGGGGAGCCGACCAGAGCGCACTGCTCCATGCCATTACGGTGCTGGTCGTTGCCTGCCCCTGTGCGCTGGGACTTGCGACCCCGACGGCGGTCATGGTCGCCACCGGGCGGGCGGCTGAAGAAGGGGTGCTGTTTCGCGGTGGAGACACCCTGGAAGCGGCCGCACAACTCAATCTACTGGCCTTCGACAAGACCGGCACCCTGACTGAAGGGCGTCCCCAGGTTGTCGGTCTTCGCGCGATCAATGATCAACGAGATTTATTGCGTTGTGCCGCACGGCTTGAATCAGGCAGTCGTCATCCACTGGCACAGGGGATATCCGCCGAAGCCAGACGCAGACAGATCGATTACACCCCGCTGGACAACGTCCAGCAGATCCCGGGGAAGGGTCTGATGGCCCGGGACGAACAGCTGCTTGGCGGGAGTGCCGATTTCCTGAGAGAACAGGGAATCCGGCTGCCTGAAACGCAGGAAGACACCACCACCAGCGAGGTGCATTTCGCCCGAAATGGTCACTACCTCGGAGCGATTTCATTGCAGGATATCGCACGCAGCGAAGCGGATGAGGCCTTGTCACTGCTGCGACAGCGCGGCCACACCAGCCTGCTTCTCTCTGGAGACCGACCCGGTAGTGCGAAAAAACTCTCGGAGCAACTCAAGATAGACCAATGGCTGGCACCCTTGACTCCTGAATTAAAGACCCGGGAGATTGAACGCTTGAGAAGCCTGGGGAACAGGGTGCTGATGACGGGAGACGGGATCAATGACGCGCCGGCTCTAGCCGCCGCCACGGTTAGCTGTTCCATCGTCGGCAGCAGTGATATTGCCATGGAACAGGCGGGGCTGCTCCTGACCCGCCCCAACCTGCTGTTGCTGCCCTGGGCACTGCAGACTGCGCAAAAAACCATGTCGATCATTCGGCAGAATCTGTTTTGGGCTTTCAGCTATAATCTGGTTGCCATTCCCCTTGCAGCCAGTGGCAAACTATTGCCTGTCTATGGAGCCGCCGCCATGGCTCTCAGTTCGATCGGGGTGCTCCTCAATTCACTGCGATTGAAAAGGATCCCACCGCCATGATGACCACGATTCTGCTGCTGATCTTCCTTTCGTTCTGCATCGGCACCGGTGCCTGGCTCTTCTTTCTGTATGCCGTCCAAAAAGGTGAATTCGATGACATCGAAGCCGCAAAATACCGCATGCTCGACGACGATGATGAGCAACCCACGCCGGGCACCGATCAACCGTAAAGTGAGGGGGGATTTATCGACCCGTCTTTATGTCGCATTTTATGTAAGCCCTGGAGAGACGCCATGACCTTTGATCCGCTATATACCCTTGCCTTCACCACCGCTCTCTTCGGTTCAGGTCACTGTATCGGTATGTGCGGTGGATTGGTGACAGCCCTTGGACTATCATCGGATGGCCGCCGCGCAGGTCTCAGCTTTCATTTGCTCTACAACCTGGGGCGCACCCTCACCTACACCTCCATTGGCCTGGCAGTCGGCTGGGTCGGCTCAGCGATGGTCTACAAGCAATCGTTGCACGGGATCACCCGCTACCTGCTGCTTGGCAGCGATATACTGGTGATCCTTGCAGGTCTTGGTACCGCGGGTCTATTCAGCTGGTTTAACCTCACGCGCTTCGAGTTTGGCGGGCCGATCCGCAGCTTGACGAAAGCGACGCGCAGAATACGCAAGCTGCCACCAGCGGCCTCAGCCTTGCCCCTCGGCTTACTCTTTGGCTTTTTACCCTGCGGTTTTCTCTACGCAATGATCCTTAGCGCAGCGCAGAGCGCAGATATGTTTACAGGTGGCGGGATAATGCTCGCTTTCGGCCTTGGAACGCTGCCGTCACTCTTTGTTGTTGGAAGTGCTGCTCACTTGATTGGTCATTCAAAAAGGGTCGGGATGTTCAGAATTGCGGGAGTCCTGGTTGCCTTGATGGGATCATACAACCTTTACCGTCACCTGCGAATGTTCATAATGGCGAGTGGTCCGGGCGGTTAATCGAGGGATGGGGGCCGACTAAAAGTTATTAGAAGAAGGCTGTGTTTTGAGCGGCACGAAAACCTGTTTTTCCGCGTCATAAAGGTATCCACCGGCATCCCACATCTTCTCAATAAGATCCCAATCATAGTGAATCTGTTCCGAAGCATCGACCATATCCGACACGTCCAGAATCTCCAGATCGTCAATCCTCGAGTTTCCATTCATATCAGCCCAGTGCAGCGCCGCGATTTTCAGGACTCCAACCGCCGGAACCGGCAGAGAAAATCGTTGGCCATCGGGATTGGCAACAATTTCTCCGCTTAGCCTTATCTGGGTATCGATGGCAATATCCTCTGGAGGTTGCAGGATATAGACAATTTTCTTGAGTTGCGCCGGGTCCCGGATCATCCAGCGCACATTACCAGCTAAATTATCCAGACTCGCAGGAGGGGGATCGGCCTCTACCAGGTTCCAGCCCGGCGGAAACTCTTCTCTGACGATCAGGCCCTTGAGTTTCTTTTTAGAGATAATTTCGAGTTGAATCGGGACCCGTGCACCGGGAGCGGTGAAATTTGGCACCTGGCGACGACCGCTCAACAGATCTAAGGGAACCGAAGGCGTCTTTAAAAAAAAGAATAGGACACCGAGCAATGACATGAGCAGGAGACCAGCTAACAGATAACGGCGTACAGGGCTTTTATCACGGTGCGATAGATTTTCAGCCAATAGTTCATCAGGGAGGAGTTCAGGCTGTTTCAGGATCGACTCAAGTTCAACCTCCAGCGCCTCAGCCAACTTCAGAGCATTGTCACGACGAATCGTAGGATAACGATTATTTTCCCATCGCGAGACCGTATCGGTCGTTACACCAACAACCTTGGCAACGTAAAGTTGGGTCAATTTCCCCCCTTCACGTATGCGGCGGATCGCATCACCATCAATCGAGACTGAAGGTGAGGAAAATGGTTGCATTATAAAACTCCCGTCAAGAATCACGACCCGATAATCTTCGGCTGCATCCTAACAGAAACCCTGATTCTTGACAAACAGTGGTTTATTCTTGATACTATGCGTCGTAATCAAACCGACATTCAGCTAGTTAACTTACTGTAATCATATAAAACAAACCCGACATAAGGCGACATTCAGGTCGATGTCTAATGATTTGTTTTTTAACATATGCCAGTCTCTGGTCAAACAGATTCGAAGCCTGCTAACCGAACTTAACCGAGGAGAATTGTAATGAAAAAACTTCTGATCCTGTTCGTTGCCGTCGCTCTGGTCTCTGTCGCTGCGATGGCTGTCGTCGCCGCCGACAAAGGGCCCGCCGAAATCAAGCTGCCCGCATCGATGGGCGAAATCACCTTCAACCACGCAGCACACCAGGGCCGGGTTGCCGATTGCAAGACCTGCCACCACCAAGGTGAGGGGACCGCCTGCCGCAGCTGCCATGGCACCAAACCTGATGTCCCTAAAGCCAAAAAGGCCTTTCACTCCACCTGCAAGGGCTGCCACAAGGAGCAAAACGGTCCGACCAAGTGTAAACAGTGTCATACCGGCCCCAAGGGCTGATTTAAGCCAATGCAGCTTCGAGACCAAAAAGGGGTGCCTGAAACAGGCACCCCTTTTTAAATATCATTTCCTGACAGGAGAGCCATGGATCAAAGGTAAGCGGATCTCCACACGTGTCCCCTTCCCCTTACTGCTGAATATATCAATTTTCCCACCATGCGCATCTACAATATACTTGGAGATACTCAATCCCAAGCCGGTACCACGCACCGCAGTATTCGAAGAATCCGCCCGGTAAAACCTCTCAAAGGCGTTGGCCTTCTCTTCGGCACTCATGCCGATACCCTGATCGATTATATCCAGTCGCAGCCAGTTTTCTTCGAGGCTGAGGACAGTCCTGATCACCCCACCTTCAGGCGAATATTTGACGGCATTCCCGAGTAAATTATCCATCACTTGGAGCAAACGTTCTTCATCGGCGTCAACAAATACATCGTCGACAGCAAAATTAGTAACGAAGCTATGTTGCGGATTTGTTTTCTCCAAATCCGCAATCACTTGACGAAAAATCGATGCAACATCGACAGGTTTAAAATCAAGCCGCAGGCCATGGCCATCCTCGATGCTGGAGAGGTCAAGGATATCGTCTATCAGCCCTGAAAGCTCAACAGATTTATCATTGATAATATGCAGAAATTCTCTTTTTTCAGCCGGTCTGAATTGCTTTGTAAGATCGAGCAAAAGCTCGCTATAACCAAGAATCATGGTCAAGGGTGTTTGCAACTCATGCGCGGCCATTGAAACAAATTCACTCTTCATCTGATCGATCTGGCGTTCACGTGTCACATCATGGATTAACAAAATCAGGCCACGTCCATTAACCGATGATTCACGTAACCGGGAAGCGCGACCTTGATAGACCCTCTTGCTCCCCTCACGCAACATCACAAAATCAAAATCAACAGATCCGGTATTACCAAGTTCAGTTCGTGACTTTGCAATTTCAAGCAGTAATTCGTCATAGCCGATCACGTCTGGCAAGCGACGACCGAGCACATCGGTCGATTTGACATTGAAAAGAATTTCAGCCGCCGGATTGATCAGCACGATACAGTCCTGATGGTCTACGACCAGCAGCGCATCAGCCACCGAAGAGACAATGGCATCGATTCGATCCCGTGCCTCCAGGGTCGCGACAAAGGCCTGCTTTTGAGCCTGCTGCGCCTTCTTTCTTTCAGAGATTTCGGCGGCCAGAAGCTGATTAGCCGTAGACAGTTCTGCGGTCCGCTGCCCTACGCGTGTTTCAAGATCTTCATTCACCATCTGCAAGGCAACCTCATCTTTAGTACGCGCAACGATGCTGTTATATGCGCGGAACAACACCAGCAGTGTCATTATCAAAAGGCCGCCGGAAGCCGTAAGAAGCATGGAAAATGAATGTTGAGAGAGAGATGAAAGTTCTTCCTGACCAGGAG
>JAUXIR010000272.1 GCA_030620915.1 Geopsychrobacter sp.
ACTCTGGTAGAAGAGTCCTCTGCCGGCGGCGAGGGTGGAAAGTTAGACCGGAGTTTGCGTCCATCATCTAACAGCCCTTCCGCCAGCAGATGGCAAAAGGTCGCGCGCGAGACCTCCGTCGCTCCCAGACTCAGCAAATGCTCACTGGTCTGTTGGCAATCGATCAGACGAAATCCCTGCTGTTGCAGCTGCCGGCACAGAGTCACCATGGCGACCTTCGAGGCATTGGTGACCCGACTGAACATCGATTCACCAAAAAAACAGCGCCCAAGGCTGATGCCATAAAGCCCACCAACCAGCTGGCCCTGTTGCCAGCATTCAACCGAATGGGCGAAGCCGAGACGATGCAGTTCAATAAAGGCGCGACACATCTCGGGAGTGATCCAGGTCCCCTGCTCAGAGCGTAGCTGGCGACAAGTCTCAATCACACCGGCAAAATCCCGATCAAAAGTCACCTGGAAATCACCACGTTTCAGAACCTTACGTAGCGATTTTGAGATATGGATCTGTTCGGGGAAGAGCACACAACGCGGGTCGGGTGACCACCAGAGAATTGGCTCACCGGGGTTATACCAGGGGAAAATACCCAGACTGTAGGCGAGTAATAGCCGTTGCGGCGAAAGATCCCCGCCTACGGCCAACAGACCGATATCCTCAGCCTCTTCCACTGGCGGGAACCAGAGTTCATCAGAAAGATAGGTGCAGGACAATTGGTGGCTCAGCTGAACTTGAAGCTAAGCTTGCCGCTGCGGCAGCCGACCTGGACGTCACCGCCATTTTTCAGTGCACCGAAAAGGATCTCGCTGGCCAGAGGATCGTTGATCTCCTGCTGAATCATTCGGCCTAAGGGTCGTGCGCCGAAAAGCGGATCATAGCCGCGCTCGGCCAGGTGCCGTCGTGCCGCAGCACTCAATTTAATCTGGACATTCCGCTCGGCCAACTGGCTTGCCAACTCGCCAACAAACTTGTCAACGACCTGCAGCATCACTTTCTGGTCCAGCGAGGCAAAGGTCAGCACGGCATCTAACCTATTACGGAACTCCGGGGAAAAGGCCTTCTCCACCGCCTGCTTGGGCGCCGCTGCACTGCGCTCACCAAACCCGATCGGCGCAAGATTCATTTCGCGTCCACCGATATTACTGGTCATAATCAAAATCACATTGCGGAAATCGGTCTCGGCGCCGCTATTATCGGTCAGGGTGCCATGGTCCATCACCTGCAACAAAATATTGAACAGATCGGGGTGAGCCTTTTCGATCTCATCCAGCAACAGGACCGACCAGGGATGTTTACGCACATTTTCGGTCAACAAGCCGCCCTGATCAAACCCGACATAACCGGGCGGTGCCCCGATCAATCGCGCCACCGAATGTTTCTCCATGTATTCACTCATGTCGAAACGCAGGAACTTAACCCCCAGGGTGGCCGCCAACTGCTTGGCGACCTCGGTCTTACCAACCCCGGTTGGACCGGTGAAGAGTAAAGAACCAACCGGTTTATCGGGGTGACCGAGTCCGGCACGTGAACGGTGAATACTCCGCACCAGGTTTTCAATTGCCGATTCCTGCCCGAATACCACCCGCTTGAGATCACGTTCGAGATGACGCAGCTGCTGACGGTCGGAACCGCTGATGCTGCGCACCGGAACCCGCGCCATCAAAGCCACCACCTTCTCTATCTCATCAACCTTGAGCGGCTTGCGGTTCTTCTGTGACAGCCTCTGCTGAGCGCCTGCCTCATCGATCACATCGATCGCCTTGTCGGGCAAATGCCGCTGCGGCAGGTGTTTGATCGCCAGTTGCACGGCAGCATCAAGGGATTCAGGGGTGTAAGTGACCTGATGGTGTTCTTCGTATTTCCCCTTGAGCCCTTCCAGGATAGCCCGAGTTTCCTCGGCAGAAGGCTCGGCCAGATCGATCTTCTGGAAGCGGCGCGAAAGGGCCCGATCCTTATCAAACAGATTGCGATACTCTTCATAGGTGGTCGAGCCGATGCAACGCAGCTCGCCCGAGCCGAGGACCGGTTTGAGGATATTCGACGCATCGAGACTGCCACCACTGGTCGCGCCGGCCCCGACAATGGTGTGGATTTCGTCGATAAACAGGATAGCCTTATCCCGCTTCTGCAGCGCCTTGATAACGGATTTAAGCCGTTCTTCAAAGTCACCGCGAAACTTGGTTCCAGCCAGTAGCGCCCCCATGTCGAGGGTAAAGAGTTCACTGTCTTGAAGCAGATCCGGCACCTCACCGCTGGCAACACGCAGTGCCAGGCCTTCAGCCATGGCGGTCTTGCCCACCCCCGGTTCACCGACAAAAATCGGGTTATTCTTGCGCCGACGACAGAGGACCAGAAGGGTGCGCTCAAGCTCTTGCTCGCGGCCAATCAACGGATCGATCTTGCCCGCTTTCGCGCGCGCGACCAGATCGTGGGTAAAGGCCTTCAACGGATCGGTGGCGGTTTTTTTCGGCTTGCTCCCCTCATCTGGTTGAGGTTTTGAGGGTTGCTCCGGGGCTGGTTCAGAGGAAGAATCCCCCGAACCGTGCGAGATATAATCGAGCAGATCGACCCGCTCTATCCCTTGGCCGGCCAGGAAAAAACAGGCGTGACTGTTCTCTTCTTCAAGAATCGCTGCCAGCAGATCACCAACTCCGACCTCCTCCTGATTCGAGGATTGCATGTGCAGCACCGTGCGTTGCAGCATGCGCTGCAGAGCCAGAGTCTGACGCGGAATTTCATCGTCTTCAGCCTCTACGGGTAGAGAGACGAGGTGCTTGTCGAAAAAATCCTCAAGTTGACGTTTCAGTTCTTCGACATCGCCACCGCAGACGCTAATGATCTGCTGTCCACTCCCTTCAAAGAGCAGGGCGTAGAGAATATGCTCGGTGGTCAGATATTCGTGACGCCGACGTTGCGCCTCTCTGACCGCCAAGGTAAATGCTATCTGGACATCATGGTTGAACATAGGCCCTCCCTGTCACTCCTTTTCAATGCTGCAGCGTAACGGATAGCCTGACTTACGCGCCCTGCTGCAAACTTCCTGAACCTTGGTCTCAGCAATCGCAAAGGGAAAGGTGCCGCAATGGCCCAGACCCTGAAAATGGATCGCTAACATGATCCGTTCGGCCGCGGTGTCACTCAGATGAAAAACCGACTGCAAAACCTCGACGACGAACTCCATAGTGGTATAATCGTCATTGTGCATCAAAACCTTAAACAGCGACGGCGTTTTGGTCTTATCCTGCGCCCGGCTGATTGTTGATGGCAGTTGTTGATCTCGCCCCATACGACTGCTACGCTCCCTTTCTGATGAATGCTATATTCTAGCACAACCGATGTTGACCGAAGAGACGATCAAGGAGAAGCCGATGACCCGTCCCTATGTTGAGCGTCGCGAAGGGCCAGACCTCTGGATAAAGCTCCTGACCTGGTCGGGTCTGCTGAGCGGTATCAGCCTGGTCGGCGCCCTCTTCATCACCGCAGTTGCCAAGCCCGAGATTGAAACCTTTTTCGACCGGTTCTACGATCTGAGATTACGCCGGACCTGGGACCTGGAACTGATGCAATA